>NZ_BAABDL010000123.1:0-49220 GCF_039539605.1 Amphibacillus indicireducens
TAACTGGCATTCACTTTTGGCAATTTAATGGGCAAATCACCTATAAAAAATCAAGTTATGAATAATGCAGGTACAATTATATTGAATGGGTGTTAGCTGATGACGCGACGACGAAGAAAACAATTATTTTGGACTGGCTTATCAATATTGATACTGGCTGGTTTTCTATATTTACTCCTCAGACCAAATCCAATTTACCAAACGACAATCACAGAACCAGATCAAGAACCGATTGATGAAGTAATCAGTCAAGTCGAAAGTATGGATGAAGAAGTTCAAACCGCAACAAACGATCTATCGCAAAGTTTAAAAGATGCAGTCGAGCAAACGATCAACGTTTTCACACAAAATGACTACTACGTAACGGCGATTGGTGATTCCTTAACACAAGGGGTTGGTGATGAAACAAATCGAGATGGCTACTTATCGACTGTGAAACGGCGTCTAACTGCAATGGATTACCGTGTTCGAATTGAAAACTTCGGTCATCGTGGCTTTCAAACCGGGCAAGTTATCGATCGCATTCAAGAAGAGAGCGCTGTGCAACGTTCAATTCGACGTGCCGATATTGTCTTGCTGACAGTTGGTGCAAATGATATTTTGCAAATTGTTCGTGATAATATTTTGAATTTAGATGAGGGTGCCTTTGATGCAGAAATCGATGCTTATGAAATGCGATTAGGAGAACTAATCGATTTAATCTTGTCATATAATGAAGATGTAGAAATTTTTCTGATTGGCTTTTATAATCCGTTTGAAGGTTATTTTGATGAGATTGAGGCATTGGAAGAGATTTTAGTTGATTGGAATAATGTAGGGCAATCAGTATTTGAGAGTTATCAGACAGGACATTTTATTCCGATTCATGATTTATTTCAAATTGATCAGGTGAATTTGCTTGCTAATGATAATTTTCATCCGAATGAAACGGGTTATTCTTTGATTGGAGCACGTGTATTGGAAGCTGTTTCTCCAATTTTTGAGCAGTTAGCTTTAGAAGATGACATGCAAATGATCGATGAGAATACGTCGATTGAATAAGTTAAGTAGTTAGGCAAAGGAGGGATATTTTGAAGCAGCGGAATTGGCAGATGTATTTTTTAATTTTATTTGGGACCAATTTAGTGATCATAACAGTTATCGTGATTTTCATTTTTTCAACGCCACCGCAATCTGATCCTTTACCTAATCCGATTTCGATTGATGAGCCTGGTGCGGAATTTAAAGTTGAGGCAACAAAGGAAGATTTAAATCAATTAATTAATGACTATTTAGGACAAGTTATCCAAGCTGATTCAGCTAATTTTTCAGTTCAGATCGATCAAGATATCCATCTCTATGGAACCTTTTCTGCCTTTGGTGTGCCGATTCCAATTAATATTCGCATGGATCCAGATGTCCAGCCAAACGGAGATTTAGTTTTACTCATTACTGAAATGTCACTTGGTTTGCTCAATTTACCAAAGGATCGAATTCTTCATTATTTTAATCGACAAGTTGATACACCTGCCTGGATCTTTTTGGATTCGGTCAATGAACAAATCTATGTTGCTGTCACTCAAATAAATATTCAAAGCAACATTCGTTTTAGTATGCAGGAGTTGGATTTGACCGATGAAAATATTTCTTTTTCAATTAAAATTTCTCGTGCAGGTGCTGTCGTAAATGAAATCGATGCAAGCGGGTAAAATAGCTAACTTATGCAATGATAAGTTAGCTATTTCAATTTTCCTAGCGTCCCCAGTTTAAGGTGATATTACCGATGTCAGTTGATGCATCAAGTCTCGGTATTGCTCTACTATCGGCAGAGCGGAATTCAATAATTGGATCATCAACACCCTTGACATCCCCTAACTCCGCCTCCAATCGTAGTGAGTAAAACTCTGGTTCCTCTGGGATATGAATCTTGATATTACCAATATCAACATATGCCTCAACATTACCCTGCCATTCAACTAAATCAAGATCGATCTGACCAACATCGGCGGATAAATACCAGTCTCCAACGACATCAATTAAATCAATGTCTCCAACATCGACCTCTACACTACCTTCAGACGTCTCAAAACTACGCCCTTCCAGATCTCCGACATTAATCACACCAGTAAATTTAGCAAATTTCAGATCATTGATACGGATTTTACCAACATCAACTCGTGCTTCAACTGAACCATTAAATGATTCGGGGATCCCAACACTTACAGTCAGATTCTGATGATTCCAAAAAGGAAAAATATTAACTTTAGGAAATCTTGAGTGATGATCAATCGTCATTAATAATCGATCACCAGATTCCTTAACTTCTAACAGCTCATCGATTGACTTGTTACTTTTTCCACGGACATCAATTTGAATTGTCGCTTCATCTGTCGGGAAAAAATAAATCTCCGCAAGATCACTCTTAATATCAATCGCACTAATTTCTTCATTTTCAACCTCAATCGTGCGCCCTACCGTATCGATTCTGCTTCGTCCAATTAACTGATTCCAGTTAAAAATCGTTCCTAACACACCGATGACTAAAATTGCCAATCCTACTAAAGCAAATTTTTTCATCTTCTATCCTCCCCTTACCATTCGATTCATCGCATCAAAGTAGGCACGTGTTAGACGACCAGCCAACCTTGATAAATAATGCATCGCAACAAATAGTAAAATTCCAAGACCTACTGCAGCTAAAATCGGATAAAACTCTGGGAAAAGAATCGCGCCATCAGACCAAAGGGAAATTAATGGTGTAGCCATTAACACAATCGAACTAATCCAAATCCCTATTCCTGCAAAAAAGATACCAATCGCAGGACCTAAAACAAACATCAGATTAACAATAATTAAAATGATCAGTAATAAATAGTTGATTGGTTGATCTTGTCGAGCTGAACTTGTCGGCTGATCTTGATTAACGACAACAACCTCTTCTCGATCAGGCTCAATTTGGTCGGCATAAATCGCCAATTCCTTTTCGGCATTTGCTTTCGGTCTCCCTAATAACAAAATTGTATCCTCTTCCGAGCGTTCTCCATCAAACTGATCACGATAATGATCAATAATCTGCTTTTGTACATCGCTAGGTAATGAACGTAAATAATAAGCCAATTCCTGTAAATAGCGTTTTTGATTCATGATGTCCTCCTCCTAGTCAAAACTTTTCTCTACTAATTTGTGTTCATGCGCGTAAATCGCAGCTTGTGTCCGATCGGCAACCTCTAACTTACTAAGTATATTGCTAACATGGACTTTGACTGTTATTATAGCGATAAAAAGTTGATCAGCAATCTCTTGATTTGTTTTTCCAGATGCAATAAGAAGTAAAATTTCTCGTTCTCGAGCTGTTAAATCTTCATGTAATTCAGGTTCAGCGTCACCACGCATTTTCGCCATCATTTTGCTCGTCACTTCTTGTTCAAAAACAGATCTCCCCGAGCCGTTCTCCGAATCGCATCAGCAATATCACTTGCTTTCGATGTTTTTAAAACGTAGCTTGTCGCTCCCGCTTCAAGTGCGGGATAGACTTTATCATCATCAACAAAACTTGTCACCATCAAAATTTTTGCTTCCGGCCATGCTGCAATAATTCTTTTTGTTGCCTCGATCCCATCCATTTTATCCATCACAATATCCATTAAAATTAAGTCTGGTCTCAATTCCAGTGCTAGCTTCACACCATCCTCACCATTCGAGGCCTCTGCAATGACTTCAATATCTTTTTGTGTTTTTAAAAATGTTGTGACACCGATTCGAACCATTTCATGATCGTCGACAAATAATACTCGAATCATCTTCTCACTCCTCACGATTTAACGGAACGTGGACCGTAATCTTTGTCCCTTGATTTGGTAAACTAACAATTTTGAACTGCCCACCCATTTCTGTCGTTCGTTCTTGCATATTGGCAAGTCCATATGAACCTGATAAAGCCTGGTCTGGATCAAAGCCTATTCCATCATCAATCACGGTTAAAATAGCGATATGATCACGCTTGATAAATAATACATTAATTTGATTTGCTTTCGCATGTCTAAGTGCATTCGATAATGACTCTTGTAAAATGCGAAAGAGGTTATCTTCGACTGCTCGATTGAGCGAGATCTCCTCTGTTTGCCAATTAATTTTGAGGGGAACTTTTTCAACTAATTCCGAGATCAATTGATCGATTCCAGCTTTTAACGATTGATCTTTTAATGCAATTGGACGTAAATGAAGGAGCAGTGCCCGCATTTCTAACTGAGCTTGTTGAATCATTTGTTCAACTTGTTCCAATGGTTGGGCAATTTGATCAACACTTTCAAGCGCTAACTCATTGATCGCAGAAACGAGCATCGATGCGGCGAACAATTCCTGACTGACTGAATCATGCAGTTCACGCGCCAATCGATTCCTTTCTTCTGTCAATCGCGCCTCTATTTTTTCCTCTTGATCTTCAAGTTGCTCACTGATAACTGCTTGCATTCTTTTAGTTATTTGACCAAGTTGTAGTTGAAGCTCACTGATTAATTCTAGCGTTTGATTGATGAGTTGATTTTTTTCAGTATCTAGTAAGTTTGTATCTGTTTTTCCGGTTAAAACTTGGTTTAATTTTTCATTAATAATGCGTACTTGGCTTTTTTGGTTTTGATATGTGACAAATCCAAAAATGGATCCGATCACGATGACTATAAAAATAATTAGAAACAAGATTGGTAAACCAACAAAGCTTTGGAACCAAAGTAAACGCCAGTCTAAAATGTCATACTGCTGAAACAGTAATAATAGCAACGTGATGACCAGTGAGGCTGCGAAGAAAATCCCTCTAGCAATCGCCTTTCTCATCCTCGTACCACCTCGATCTTTCCAGCAATCATCGATGTATAAATTTTCACACGTTGATTCGCTTGGTGATAATTTTTAGTTTGGTAATGAATCACTCGATTCGTGAACTGATCATATCCATAACCAAAAATATCAACTGATCCAAGGAAAACAGAATGATGGATACTCACTTCAACATCGTATGGAACAATGATTTTTATCGTCCCAGCAAGGTGACGAATTAAAATTAATGGCTCGCCCTTCGGTAAAACAGTCTGGGTTAAATCAATCACCGTTTCACCAAAAAGTGTCTGGCTATTATAGTCTTGCCATTGATAAGCCTGCTCACCAAGTTTTTGACCACCAAACCATTTGTTTGAATATAATATTTCAGTTTCTTCGATTGGCTCATCATCAAATTGAACGACACGAGCTGTCTGTTTCGTGTCTGATTGGTTTTGCACATATTGAATGATAAACCAAATGATCAGGACACCAAATAAAATTCTGAAGAAAATTCGATCGAGCAAGATCGATGCAATAATAATCATCACAATCCAGAAAGTCACCCGATAAGGTTCTCGGTAATAGTGCTCCCAAGAATAGTATGCAATTGCACCCAAGAGAATTAACCACAAGATTTGGTTTGAACTGAAGAAGATAAATTCAAATAGAAACACAGCCGAACAGATTATGATTAAAATTTGAATTGGTTTTTTATCAAATAAGTTATGCATAAGCGTTCTCCTTTGTCTTTAGAATGAAACACTTGATTTGATAATTTAATTTTAGCGCTCTTTTCGGGATTATGTAATGATCTCTAGTTATATTTTTAACTAAGACTTGAGGCTTAATAAGGGGGGTGTTGATAACATGAGGTTATTTGAAGAAACTTCCCGTTGTGATTTCTGCACAGGTTCAAGAAAATACAGACGAGTTCAGCGAAATGTAGACAAGTCGGAGAATAATTGATATTTTTAAGACTATCTAATGATTATTAAAAAAGCTTAGCAGGATTTTCTGCTAAGCTGATCGTTTAGAGACGGAAGTACCGCCATGTTTTGATGACGCGTTTTGTTGTGCGCTTGACTTGATAATTCATAAAATAATAATAAATGCTGAAAGTTTGGCGCATTGATCCAGTAACTTCGTCTTCAGGTTGATAATTGAAATAAGGATATTGATTTAACTCACCTTGATAAACCAATTGTAATTGTTCCCAATTACGTAAATCTTGTGGCCGAATCAGGCCGGCTGGTTTTGCATTATGATAGATCCCACACTCTTTAAGTAACGTCGCGACAAATTGAGAACAGAAAAATGCATTGTGGCGATGAAACTCAATATTCATCATGACTCCAAATAAACCTAAAAAATTATAACGATATAAGTGCTCTTGCGCTTCCATAAGTAAAAGTTTTTCCCTTAATTGATCATATTCCTGTTCAGTAACCTTCAATTGATAGATTGCACAGTTCGAATGAAGAAAGAATGGCAAATTAATATTCTCTCTTACAAATCCACCAATGAAAGGGTTCTTTGGTCGCTTTCGTCCAAAACTGTATACGAGATCGAGTGATTCATCAAGTGAGATTGAGACATGATTAAAAGATGCTCTTGTGTATAAATCTATCGTTCTTGCAAGCATTGTACCAGTACTTGAAAATAATAAATAGATATTTTTTGTTTTCATCTTAGCCTCCTCCCTATCTCTATAGACAGATATTTAAACAAAAAAGTTTCATAAATTTATCATCATTATACAGAATCCTTTTACAATTAGATAGCTAAATTTGAATTCCCAGCAAATATACGTCTCTAGCAGTAGAGTTTGTGATAAAATAAGGATCATCTATCAAAAAAATATTTTGCTTATACAATGAAAGGAATGACAGGTTATGTTGAAGGATTTTAAGGAGTTTATCGCCCGTGGAAATGTGTTAGATTTAGCAGTTGGAATTATTATTGGTGCTGCTTTTAGTAGCATTGTTTCTGCTTTAGTAGACAATGTGATTATGCCTTTAATTGGGCTATTTATGGGTGGGATTGATTTTTCTTCTTTAGCGATTACTGTTGATGATGCGGTGATTGAATATGGTTTATTTATTCAGAGTATTGTTGACTTTTTAATTATTGCCTTCTCGATCTTTATTTTTATTCGTTTGATTAATTCGGTTAAGCGGAAAAAAGAAGCGGTTGAAGAAGAGGCCGTGGAAGAAATCGATGAGCAGACTGTACTGCTGACTGAGATTCGTGATTTATTGAAGGAAAAATAAAGATCATTCATTGAAAACAACCCAAACATCAAAAAGGTTTGGGTTGTTTTAATTACTTTTATTATTGCTTAAATTTTTTCAATGCGTCAGCTAAAGCTGTGTTAGTGAATTCTTCTTTATTATTTTGTTTCATGTATTTGTTTACATCGCGTTTTGAGGCACGTTGTTGGTTGTTGTTTGCTCTGCGCTTTTGAAAGGCAGATAATTTCTCACGATGCCCACACTTACAAGAAAACGTTTGAGCCTCTCCCGTTCCGCGTAATTCCATCTTCTTATAACAATTCGGACAACGTGCATTTGTCGTACGAGCAATGTTCTTCTTCTCACCACATTCGCGATCTTGGCAGACCAACATTCGCCCTCGCTTACCATTAACTTCAAGCATCAACTTACCACAACTCGGACATTTCGTCCCGGTAATATTATCATGCTTAAACGTGCTATCCGTGTTTTTAATTTCGCTCACAACTGTCCGTGTATAACGTTTCATTTCTTTAATAAACGCGTCTTTTTTTAACTGTCCTGATGCAATCGCCGCTAACTGATCTTCCCATTCAGCCGTTAAAACAGGTGAACGTAGATCAGCAGGCACAAGCTCTAACAGCTGACGACCTTTTGAGGTTGTGAAAATATGTTTACCCCGACTTTCAATATAGTGGGTATTGAACAACTTATCGATAATGTCCGCCCGCGTTGCCACTGTGCCAAGACCACCCGATTGCTGCAGCGTTTCAGTTTGTTTACTGCTTCCAGTATCAATATATTTTGCCGGATTTTCCATCGCTTGAAGCAATGTTCCCTCAGTGAACCGCTCAGGTGGTGACGTCTCGCCTTCTGTTAATTGAACAGTCAACTCAATCGGATCACCCTCTTTAAGTGCCGGCAAGCGGGTCTGATCACCTGGATCTTGATAGAGCATTTTCCAGCCGGGATCAATGACATTATTTTCATTTAAAGAAAATAACTCACCTGCAATCGTAACTTCTACTTTCGTCTGCTCAAAACGATATGGCGCTGATAACACTGCCAAAAAGCGCTTAATGACAAGATCATAAATTTTCCGTTCCCGATCATCGAGTTTCGCCAGCATCACCGGTTCCTCAGTTGGAATAATCGCATGGTGATCAGTCACCTTTTTATCATCAACATATGATTTATTTGCCTTAATGCCTGACTTTAAAATCGTTCGAGCTGCAACCTGATACTCACCAACCGCACACGCATCGACCCGATCCTTCAACGTCGGCACAATATCACTTGATAAAAACTTCGAATCCGTTCGCGGATAGGTCAACACCTTATGCTGCTCATACAACTTCTGCATAATCGACAACGTCTGCTTCCCAGAATAACCGAACGCCTTATTTGCCTCCTGTTGTAACGACGATAAATCATGCAGAGGTGGCGCAAAGCTTCTTTTTTCCGTCCGCTTGATTGACTGAATTTTTGCCTGCTTGCCTTTAAGTGTAGCAAGCAGTTTATCAGCTTTTGTTTTGTCAAAAATTCTCCCTTGATTGTTTTGATCGTGCCAATTTAATCGCAAACCTGATCGATTCTCAGCTTTTATGCCATAGAACTTCCGCGGTTTAAACTGATTAATCTCTTTTTCACGCTCGGCGATCATGGCTAAGGTAGGTGTTTGCACGCGACCACTAGAGAGCTGCGCATTATGTGTCGTTGTCAGGGCTCGTGTCGCATTTAAGCCGACATACCAATCCGCTTCAGACCTCGCTGCGGCAGCTTGATAAAGTGAATCATAAGCATTACCTGGTTTTAATTTTGCAAACCCGTCACGAATCGCTTTATCAGTTACCGAAGATATCCACAGACGTTTGATCGGCTTATTGATCCGTGCTTTTTCTAGAATCCAGCGGGCGACTAACTCCCCTTCTCTCCCAGCATCCGTTGCGATCACAATCTGGCTAACGTCGTTTCGGTTCAGTAGTTTTTTCACAGTTTGAAATTGTTTGTTCGTTTGGCGAATGACGACGAGCTTGAGTCGATCTGGAAGCATCGGTAAATCTTCTGAGCGCCATTGTTTGTATTTGGGATCGTATGCTTCTGGATCAGCTAGCGTGACGAGGTGCCCGAGTGCCCATGTGACGATATATTTTGCTCCTTCGAAATAACCGTTTCGTTTGGTTTGGCAATTTAATACACGTGCCATGTCACGACCAACGGAAGGTTTTTCTGCGAGGACAACTGTTTTACTCAAAAAATCAATCCTTTCTTTCCCTATTGATTAGGGGAAAACTGCTTAAATATAAAAAATGACGTATAGGTAATAAAAGATAATTAAGACAACTATAATCGACACGTTCATCAGTGTGATATAGGCTCGCTTTGGTTGATCGGTTTTATTCCATTGAAACCAGGCGCGAATCAGTTCCATAATAATAAATAGAACGGGAAAAATGATGTATGGTGACGCGACATCGAACATATTTGCTTGTACGAGATCGGTCATCGTAAATAATAAAAACAAGATCAAAAATAGGATCGATAGGCCTAAATCGATTTTTTGGTGCTGGTTGTTAACAAATCTGCCTGTGCCTGAAGGTAATTTCTTTAGTTCGAATTTTTTGGCCAGAACTCTTTTAATGATAAATTGAAACACAACGAGTAGAACTAAAATTAAGAAAAACGTGATAACTGTCATAGTGCCTCCTTCTAGAACGTCTTTTACTAAATGATAGCAATTTGTGCTTGATTAGTAAATAAAGAGCTTGTATTTTGTGCTCATTCGCAATAATAAAAACGAATCGTATGTAAACAAAAACCTCCTACTTATAGGAGGTCGATTGATATTTTATTTAAAAACTTTTACACGATCTGCGATTGGTTGTTGTTCTTTAGCTGGGCGTTCGCCTTCTGGTTTACCGAATGGCATTTGGCCGCGTAGCAACCAATCTTCAGGAATACCCCATTCTGCTTGAACTGCTTGATCGACTAATGGGTTGTAGTGCTGTAGTGTTGCACCTAAGCCTTCATTTTCAAGTGCTGTCCAAACAACATACTGCAACATACCTGATCCTTGCTCTGACCAAATTGGGAAGTTGTCAGCATATAGTGGCATTTGCTCTTGTAGGCCGCGAACAATTGACTGATCTTCGAAAAATAGGACTGTTCCATATCCTGCTTTGAAGCCGTTGATTCTTGCTTCTGTTGCTGGGAATTCATTTTCTGGAACAATTTTTTTCAATTCTGCTTTTGTTAATTCCCAAAACTTATCACTTTCTTGATTGAATAAAACGACAACGCGTCCACTTTGTGAGTTAAACGCATAAGGTGTGTGTTCGATTGCAAATTGAACAACTTCCTCGATTCTTTCTTCTGATACTATTTTCTTATCGGCAATCTGATACACAGAGTAACGATCTGCAACTGCTTGGTAAAAATCTTTTGCCATAATAAATCCTCCCTAAATTTCTTCTCTATAATAGACGTACTTGACTATCATTCCACTTTTTCTAAAATAAATAAAGAAATATGCTTAGCTTTTTTATCGGATTAATTTTAAGAGTGATAATTGACTTAACGTGCCATTTAGCATAAGCTAGGCACAGGTTATATATTTTGGAGGAATGGACTATGTTACAAGTATCAAATGTTAGTTTACGTTATGGTGATAAAAAATTATTTGAAGATGTCAATATTAAATTTACCGCGGGGAATTGCTATGGTTTAATCGGAGCAAATGGTGCTGGTAAATCAACCTTTTTAAAAGTATTATCTGGTGAAGTTGACCCACAGGCTGGTCATGTTTCATTAGAAAAAAACAAGCGGATGGCCGTTTTGAAGCAAGACCATTTTGCTTTTGAAGAATTATCTGTCATTGAAACAGTCATTCGTGGCCATGATCGCCTTTATCAAGTGATGCAGGAAAAAGATGTGATTTATGCAAAAACAGATTTTACCGAAGAAGATGGGATGAAAGCAGCCGAACTCGAAGGAGAGTTTGCTGAATTAAATGGTTGGGAAGCTGAATCAGATGCTAGTGTTCTATTGAAAGGACTCGGTATCGGGGAAGATTTACAAGAAAAGAAAATGGCTGAGCTCACCGGTTCTGAAAAAGTCAAAGTCTTACTTGCTCAAGCGCTATTCGGATCACCTGATATTTTACTGCTCGATGAGCCAACAAACCACTTAGATATTCAAGCAATTCAATGGTTAGAAGAATTTTTAATTAACTTTGAAAACACAGTTATTGTTGTCTCGCACGACCGCCACTTTTTAAACAAAGTGTGTACGCATATTGCTGATGTTGATTTTGGAAAAATTGAGCTTTATGTTGGGAACTATGATTTCTGGTATGAGTCAAGCCAGCTTGCGTTAAAAATGTCACAGGATCAAAATAAGAAAAAAGAAGAGAAAATTAAGGATTTACAAAACTTTATCGCACGCTTTAGTGCGAATGCATCGAAATCGCGTCAAGCGACATCAAGGAAAAAAATGCTTGAGAATATTACTTTAGATGATATCAAGCCATCTTCTCGTCGTTATCCTTACGTTGCTTTTAAGCCTGAACGTGAAATCGGAAATGATTTGCTCAGAGTTGAAGGCTTAACGAAGACAATTGATGGCGTTAAAGTATTGGACAATGTTAGCTTTACGTTAAATCGTGAAGATAAAGTTGCCTTTGTTGGACCGGACGATATCGCAAAAACGACACTATTTGATATTTTAACCGGCAAAATTGAGGCCGATTCAGGTTCTTACTCGTGGGGAATTACAACGACACAGTCATACTTCCCGAAAGATAATAGTGAGTTTTTCGAAAATAGTGATCTGACATTAGTCGAATGGCTTCGTCAGTATTCACCAGAAGATGAAACAGAAACGTTCTTACGTGGTTTCCTAGGACGAATGTTATTTTCAGGTGAGGAAGCGTTGAAAAAGGCGAGTGTTTTATCCGGTGGTGAGAAAGTTCGTTGTATGCTAGCAAAAATGATGCTCTCAAGTGCGAACGTCCTTCTGCTTGATGAGCCGACAAACCACTTAGATCTAGAATCGATTACAGCAGTGAATAATGGGCTGATTAATTTTAAGGGAGCACTCTTATTCACGTCACATGACCACCAATTTATTGAGACCATTTCAAATCGCTTAATTGAGCTTACACCAAATGGGGTCATTGATAAGCAAATGAGTTACAGCGAGTATGTGAGTGATCGCAAATTACAAGCAGAAATCGCAAAATTATACGCATAAAACAGGGATTAATTTCCCTGTTTTTTCATTTTCGTTCACAAAAATGTCATATTAAGTTGTGACAACTTTGTGAATTCGCTTTTTTCCTTCCCGACAAAATGCGAGCTGATCATGTTCTAAAAAAAAGATTGTGAAAAGTCTAACAATTGCTTGCTAGTTAATATACTTAAACGTATAATAAGTATTAATAAATAATAAATAATAAATCCGTTCATTTTATCCTGTTCTATGTGAATAAATGAACGATTTAGGGGGACTAAAAATGAAGATAGCAGTTATTGGTTGTACGCATGCTGGAACATCGGCGATTAAAAACACATTAACACTTTATCCTGATGCTGAAATCGACGTTTTTGAAAGAAATGATAATGTCTCATTCCTTTCATGTGGTATTGCGCTCTATGTTGGTGGAGTTGTTGAAAAAGCTGAATCCCTTTTCTATGCTTCAGTTGATGGTTTTGAAGATAGAGGGATTAAGATGCACATGGAGCATGATGTTGTTTCTGTCAATATTGCACAAAAGCAACTCGAAGCTAAAGATTTAAAAACGGGTGAAGTGAAGCTTCATTCGTATGACAAGTTAATTATTTCAACAGGTTCATGGCCACTAACGCCACCAATTCCTGGCTTTGATCTTGATAATGTTGTTCTATGTAAAAACTATGATCACGCAAAAGACATCATCCGTCGTTCTGAGCATGTTAAACATGTGACGGTTGTTGGTGGGGGTTATATCGGTGTTGAATTAGTCGAAGCATTTGAAGAAAACGGCAAACAAGTCACACTAGTTGATGCGGAATCGAGAATTTTGAATCGTTACTTAGACGAAGCATTCACTAATCCAGTTGAACAATCATTCCGTGACAAAGGTGTGCAATTATTACTGAATGAATTTGTTTCTGGCTTTGAGGGTGACGGCAAGGTCGAAAAAGTGATTACAAACAAGAGCGAGGTTGAAACTGAGCTTGTTGTTATGTGCATCGGCTTCCGTCCAAATACTGATTTATTTAAAGGTCAAATCGAGATGCTACCAAGTGGTGCGATCGTTGTTGACGAGTTTATGGAAACAAGTGCGAAGGATGTTTTTGCAGCGGGTGATTGCTGTGCAGTTCCTTACAATCCAACTGGTAAAGCGGCTTATATTCCATTAGCGACAAATGCTGTTCGAATGGGAACAATCGCTGCGCAGAACTTGGTTGATCGAAAAGTTAAGCATCCTGGCACTCAAGGTACATCTGGATTGAAGATCTATAATCATTACATTGGTTCAACAGGTTTAACTGTAGATGCAGCAAAAGTGAATGATATTGAGGTTCGTTCAGTCGAAATCAAAGAGACTTATCGCCCTGATTTCATGCCTGAAAATAATATTATTCATTTAAAACTTGTTTATGAAGTTGGTACAGGGCGTGTTGTTGGTGCTCAGGTTATCTCAGATATTGACTTAACGCAGGTGGCTAACACGGTGAGTATCGCCATTGCGAATCAAATGACGATTGAGCAGTTGGCACTGTCTGATTTCTTCTTCCAGCCACATTTCAATAAGCCGGTTAACTACTTGAATGAAGTTGCCTTAAAAGCAGTTCAACAAGAAAATGCATTAGCTAGAGAAGCAACAATTACTGTAAAATAACAACAAAATCAATCCCCATCAGAGTAGAGCATTCTACTTTGGTGGGGATTTTATTTAATAAATATAATAAATCCCTAATTATTCATAGAAGAGGTCGTCATCTGAAGACACTTCGCGTTCCGCGGGGATGGCCTCAGCTAACTTTTGTAGCAAAAATCGCTCCAAAAGTGGATCTTCGGCTCATCCTATTCCCGCTGGAGTCTTCGTGTCTTCAGATGACTATGCATTATTTCCGTTCACTTTTTAAGTGAGTGCGTACATATAAACGAAAGGCAGTTATTTAAGCAGTATCACTTACTTTGCGATAAACTATGAATAATTCAGGTAAATAGTTATTTGAAAAAGTTTATCCCCAGTTTATCTCTTAAAATTAACACTATAATAAACATGACAACAAATCCTATTACAATAGCCCCATCACCAATTAACTCAAAGTAATATCTCAGCAAAAACATAATTATTATAGAGATTATAACAGCGCTAAAAATATATAGTTTTTCACTTGATAATCACCTTCTCCTATATTTTCTAAGGGGATGTTGTTGTTTTGTTTAATTTTACATAAAATGTTTTTAATTCATTATATCCCTAGTTTCCCTAATGATTATATTATACCGTTAATACATTAACCAATAAAAAGAGAGTTTAAATTAGAAAAAGGATCATTTTAATTTCATGATCCTTTTTCAATAAAACATTCAAATTATAGTCTTCCAAATCAACTTTTTGTCGCTAAAATCAATTCCTCAATTGTGTCCCGGTTCCCTTCATGGAGGCTTTTAACAATTTTACTGCCGACAATCACACCATCGCAATAGCTACTAAGCTGTTTGACTTGTTCGGGTGTTGAGACACCGAATCCAGCGACAACTGGTTTTGGGCTGACTTGTTTTAAGTTAGACAAATAATCGCCAATTGAGTCAATGTATTCGTTGCGTTCACCCGTTGTTCCCGTTACAGTGACCGCATATAAGAAACCTCTAGTCTTGGTAGCAATTTTAGTCAGACGCTCTCGTGGGCTAGTTAATGTAGCAAGTCTGATCAAAGCGAGATCGTGATCAGCAATCAACTCAGGGATTTCTCCTTCTTCTTCTATTGGCAAGTCCGGAATAATTAATCCTGACACACCCGCTTCAGCACAATCCGCGAGACATTGCTCCAATCCATAAGCATAAATCGGGTTAAAATAAGTCATTAACACAATTGGGATCGACCGTTCACCTTTTGTTGCTTTTAATACTTCCAAGATCGCTCGTAGGCTGACACCTAGAGATAACGCTCGAATTCCGGCTGCTTGGATGACGGGTCCATCGGCAACAGGATCTGAAAATGGAATGCCAAGCTCAATTGCAGTCGCTCCCGCCTCTGCTAAAAATTGAATTTGTTCAGGTAGCTTATCGAGCCCGCCATCACCAGCCATAATATAGGGAATGAAAATTTTATCGCCGTTTGCTAGTGTTTGTTCTAATGCTGTTTCTAGTTTGTTGACCGTCAATCTAACTCACCTCCTAATGCTGCTTGCACCGCTTCAACATCCTTATCTCCTCGTCCGGATAGACAGACAATAATCGATTGATCCTTGTTCATCTCTGGGGCGAGTTTTTTCAAATAAGCAATCGCATGGGCACTTTCTAATGCTGGAATGATCCCTTCCGTTTGGGAAAGTAATTTCAGCCCGTCTAGCGCCTCTACATCGGTAATTGATTCGTATCTAACCCGATTAATTTCATTTAGGTGGCTATGCTCTGGACCAACACCTGGGTAGTCCAGTCCAGCAGAAATCGATGTTGCTTCTTGGATTTGACCATGCTCATCTTGAAGTAAATGTGTCATCATCCCGTGTAAAACACCCGTTTTACCGTCTGTTAATGTGGCGGAGTGCTTGCCTGTCTCAACCCCTAAACCACCTGCTTCAACGCCATAAATCTTGACTGATTTGTCGCTAATAAATGGATAAAACAAGCCCATCGCATTACTGCCACCTCCGATACAAGCAACAAGTGCATCTGGTAGACCACCAATATCGTCTGAAAATTGCTGTTTCGCTTCATTACCAATCACACTTTGAAAATCACGAACAATTTTCGGAAATGGATGTGGGCCAACAACTGAACCAATAATATAATGGGTGTCCTCTACATTGGCAACCCAGTAACGAAGTGCTTCATTGACGGCATCCTTTAATGTGCCACTGCCTTGATCGACACTAACGACTTTTGCTCCGAGCAACTCCATCCGAAAGACATTTAATTTCTGTCTTTGAATATCTTCTGCTCCCATAAAAATAATACATTCCAAGCCTAGCAGTGCCGATACAGTTGCTGTTGCGACGCCATGTTGTCCCGCACCTGTTTCAGCAACAATTTTTTTCTTACCCATTCGTAATGTTAAGAGTGCCTGACCAAGCGCATTATTGATTTTGTGGGCACCGGTATGGTTTAAATCTTCTCGTTTTAAATAGATTTTTGCCCCACCTAAAGCCTCTGTTAAACGTTCAGCATAATAAAGTGGTGTTTCCCGACCAACATATTGACGCAAATAATCGTCTAATTCCTCGATAAAAATTGGATCTTTAATCGCATGTTCATAAGCTTCTTCAAGTTCTAACACAGCTGGCATTAACGTTTCTGGAACGAACCTGCCACCGAATGACCCGAAATGACCGGCTAAATCTGGTTTTTGATAATTTGTCATCTGTTTCACCTTGCTCCTTTCGCTATTTGAATAAATTGTTTAATTTTTATGAGATCTTTTTTTCCGTTCGTTTCAACACCACTTGAGACGTCAACACCAATTGGGATCGCTTCCTGAATCGCACGATCAACATTATCTGCCGTTAAACCTCCCGCTAAAATCATTTTATCTCGAGCAAGTGGAATCGACTCAATCAGACGCCAATCAAACGTTTGACCGCTTCCTGGCTTTGGACCATCTAATAACAGATAATCAACGACGGGTAAATAATCGAGCACTTGCTCAAGCGAATCTGTCCCTTGCAGTGATAATGCTTTAATCACAGGAACCTCACTTTTTAAACAAGTTAATATGGATTCCTTGCCGTGGAGTTGGACGTAATCTAATTTAACTAAGCGAGCGATCTGATTGACGATATGGATTGGTGTATCAACGAAGACACCAACCTTTTTGACGTGATCAGGTAACTGTCGTTGAATCTGATCGACCTGTTCCACCGTCACTTGCCGTTTACTTTGGGCAAAAACAAACCCGATTAAGTCTGCGCCTGCTTCCGTTGCAGCGATTGCCTCTTGATATGATGTTAAACCACATATTTTCACAAGTACCATTTAAACACCTCACTTTAACATGTCTTGAAAGGTTTTTTCTAGATCAGCTGAACGCATTAATGTCTCACCGACAAGAATTGCCTTTGCGCCTGCCTGCTTAACGCGGGCGACATCATCAGCTGTTTGAAGACCACTTTCACTAATGAGAATTTCTCGGTCGTGATTGATCAACTGTGTCAATCGTTCAGTTACAGCTAAATCAACTTTAAACGTTTTTAAATCTCTATTGTTAACACCGATTAATTTAGCACCGATTGCTTGAGCCGCTTTAAGTTCTGATTCATCGTGAACCTCAACCAACACTTCTAAACCAAGTTTTTTTGCATGATCATAGAGCTGCTTTAACCGTTCTTCTGTTAAACTCGCAACGATTAACAGAATCAGATCAGCACCATATGAGTAAGCATGGTCAATTTGAATCTCATCGATGATAAAATTTTTATTTAAAATCGGTAGCTCGACCGTCTGTTTTACTTGAGCTAAGTCTTGATAGCTTCCTTGGAAAAATTGCCGATCCGTTAAGACAGAAATCATTGAGGCACCGAGCTCTTGATAAATTTGCGCTTGTTCTTTCGGATCTAATTTAGCGTTAATCGTTCCTTTTGACGGTGACGCCCGTTTAAATTCAGCAATCACCTTCAACTGGTCGTTCGCTTGACAACGTTCAATAAACGAGCAAATTGGTGTTAAGCGTGGATGTTCTGCCAAATCGAATGTCTGCTTTAATTCAGTCACTTCTTGTTTTTTTACCGCTAAAATTTGCTCTAAAATAGTCATCTCGTCACCTCCGATTTAGTCATCCCTTTTAAACATTTTAAAGCCGAACCTGAATCAATACTTTCTTTCGCCAGCTCGATCCCTTGCTTAATTGTTGTTGCTTTTCCATTAGCAAAAATGCCAAGACCTGCATTGAGTAATACAACATCTCGATGCGCACCTCTCTTGCCTTTCAATACATTGATCATAATTTCTGCATTTAACTTGGCATCGCCACCTTTGAGTTGATCATTCGCAACGACAGGGAGACCAACTTCTTCTGGATGGATCGTAAACGTGCGCAGTTTACCATTTTCCAACAACACACAATGGTTTTCACCAGCTAATGTCGCCTCATCAAAATGTCCCGCACCATTGATCACAAGTGCGCGTTCTCGGCCTAATTGTTGGAGCACTTCAGCCATTGTCATCAGTAAATCTCGACGAAAAACGCCTAACAATTGGGTCTTGAGCTCGACTGGATTGGTTAGCGGTCCAATCAAGTTGAAAATCGTTGGCACAGCCAAGCTCCTTCTAATTGACATCACTTGTTTCATCGCTGGATGAACATGTGGTGCATAGAGAAAAGCAATTTTATTTTTTACCAGTGCATCGTTCGTTTGTTCAGGTGTGATACTTAATTCAACTCCAAGTGCCTCTAGAACATCGGCACTTCCTGATTTACTCGTAATGCTCCGATTACCGTGCTTTGCAACGGTCAACCCTGCACCAGCTAAGACAAAGGCACTCGTTGTGCTAATATTTAAGCTTTGCGAATGATCCCCACCTGTGCCACAATTATCAATCACATCAGATGTTGGTGTCGGGATTGTGACTGCTTTCTCACGGATCACTTGGGCAAGACCAGTCATTTCACTAGCAGATTCTCCTTTGGCACGTAGCGCTGTTAAAAATCCACCGACTGCTGCTTGTGGCGTTTCTGCGTTAAAAATCAATTTTGCTGCTTGTTTCATCTCAGCTATTGTTAAATTTTCTCCCGACAATACCATTTCAAGATATCGCTTCACATGTAAAACCCCCTCTTAATTCATTTTATTTGCGGCTTCGACCAGAGATTTGGCCTTGTTTAAGGTTTCTTCGTATTCACGTTCGGGTTTGGAGTCTGCAACGATACCAGCGCCTGCTTGAACGTAGGCCATCTGGTCTTTTATGATCATCGTCCGAATTGCAATTGCTAAGTCGAGATCCCCGTTAATATTGATATAACCAACCGCTCCCGCATAAACACCTCGACGCACTTGTTCCAATTCGTTAATAATTTGCATCGCTCTTTGCTTCGGTGCACCAGATACTGTCCCCGCTGGCAACAATGCAACAAGCGCATCAATCGATGATAATTCCGGTCTAAGCTCACCCGTTAATTCTGAAATAATATGCATCACATGCTGATAGCGTTCAATTAACATTTGCTTTGTCAGTGTAATCGTCTCAATCTGACAAACCTTCTCTAAATCTGATCGACTGAGATCGATTAACATTTTGTGCTCCGCTAATTCCTTGGGATCAGCCAACAGCTCTTCAGCTAATCGTTGATCCATTTCTGGCGTGTCACCCCGCGGTCTCGTACCTGCAATCGGGTTCGTAATGATCTGTCTTCCTTTAACTTTAAGCAAGCTTTCTGGCGATGTGCCAATGATTTGATAGTCGGAAAAATCAATGTAATACATATACGGTGATGGATTCATCACGCGTAAGCGCCGGTACAATTGGAATGGATCGTCATGGAATTCTGATTTCATCCGTTGTGACAAAACAACTTGTAATGCTTCACCTTGATCAATATAGCGCTGAGCTTCCTCAACTAAGCTCATAAATGTTGGCTGATCGATTGATGGTTTAAAATCAAGTGTCAATTCCTGATCCGTCAGTTCGACTTGGGATTGGTTAAGTTGCTTTTTAATCCGTTCAATCACATCGACTAGTTCGAGCTCACTTCGCGTTCCTGACAAATCAAGTGCAATGATCGTGAGTGTTTGTTTTTGATGATCAAAAATGAGTAAATCTTGATAGATCATCAAATGTAAATCGGGCATCTCAATTTCGTCATCAAGTAACGACCCAATCGATTGGTAATTCCGAACTAAATCGTAGCCAATATAGCCGATCGCTCCGCCATAAAGCGGGAATGGTAGCCCCAGATCAATTTGAGGTACTTGTTGTTTGACAATCTCTAACGGATTGCCTTCAATTTCTTCGATCTTTGCACCATTTTTTAAAATCACCTGCTGATCAGTTCCGATAATTTCTCTAAATGGATTGGTGCCGATAAAGGAGTAGCGCCCTTTATCTTGGTGATGACTCGAGCTTTCGAGCATGAACTTTTTTTCTCCTTGGAGTCGATTATAAATCGAAATTGGTGTTAGCGTGTCAGCTTGAATCACTTGCTTTTGATAACGAATTGTCATTTGTCCCACTCCTTTTGTTAAAATAAAAAAGCCCCTAAATCATTTGCTTGAATGATTTAGGGGACGATTGTATTTGTTCAATCGCGGTGCCACACCTATTTAGAGAGGTTAGTCTCTACACTTTGATCCGGTGACGGGGATTAGCCGTCCTTTCCTACTCCAGGATGTTTCGGAAAAGCTCTAGTAAGTCCATTCGGTTGTGTTGTTATACTGAGTTTTCAGCAATGCTCAGCTCTCTTTAATAACAGTTAGACAACTTACTTCTCTTACATCATTGATTTTAATATTAAATTAGTTCAACTTCACAATTACGTTTTAGGAAGCACCCGTGATTTCCACTATCGGCGGACGCGTTCCTCGGGCACGGCCTCAACTTTTATTGCTCCACTTCCGTGTCACAATAAGGATTTTCGGACTCGCGCTTTTCCCGATGGAGTCGCCGCCGGCCGTTCCAATCACTTGGTACGACTTCTAAGTACACACTCAATACAACCAAATTTTATATTTTTTGTAATTTTGAGATCAAAAAAGGGCTCTCTCGTTCCGAAAAGGACGAGAGAACCCGTGGTACCACCTTAATTAGCATCTTATGCTCACTAGACGATCAATCGCAGTTAAAGATTAATCGTTGTTTCTAAGGTAACGGTGAAACAACCTCCGTCAAAGCTTACTGGGCCAAGTGGCCGTTTAGTTTGACTGCTCAAAAGCCCATTCACTTAAATTCCTCCACTAGTTTCCACCAACCACTAGCTCTCTTTTAGAAAAAATCTAAGCTACTCCTCTTTGTCAACGCAGAAATATTAGAATTGCTTTCTATCATAGTATGCTTAAAATCAGATGTCAAGACAATTTATCGAATTTTCTAAAAATAAAGTGAAACTTCAATCAGTGCGGTCTTCACTGATTGGGACTGGGACTGCGATTACTCATCCCATCGAAGTGATTTGCGGTTACTCGTCCCACCGAAAACATTTGTTAGTTGAACCAATCGGGCCGCTACTGCCAGTTAGTCACCCACTTTCAAATCTTCGTTTCCTTTGATTTTTTGATCTGGGGGACTTACTGACAGTTGCACTGCGGTAATTATTTTTCAGTAATTTCTTCTTCAATCTTTTGTCCTAGATGACGCCCAGGTTGGTCGGGATAACAAATGAGCTGATCTCCAACCGCTAATTCAAGTACTGACTTTGCTCGGTTCTCTGCATCCAGCAAATGGACACTGTCTGCTTCTTGAACGGTAACAGAGATTTCCTGAGCTGTTTTCTCTGTTTGACAAACAATACGGATAAATGGTCTTTTTTCAATTTTCACCCGTCCAATTGGGACAAGTCGTGACTCGCCAGCTTGCCAAACTGGCACCTTCATTCCTGGCTCCATTTCAGCTAAATAGCCTGTTTTTTCTTCATCTAGCAAAAGATAATGATGATAAGCACCGGCATTGATCCGAAACGGACGTGGTGGATAGGTATCGGTTGAGCGATTTTCAGATAAAGCCATTAAATAGCCATGTCCAGTATTACCAATTAAAACTCCTTCAAGCGGATCGAGTTGATCGATTAAATCGAGACAAACCCGTGTTCCTTCTCCAATTGATTCAATTTTAGTTACTTTTGCTGTTTCAAAATTTGTCATCTTGTCTCCCCTTCTAAACTACCAAATGTTAGTTCTTTTTAATTATGCCATTATCATATACAATAGAATTGTACTTGACAAACAATACAAAGGTGGGTGAGTTTTTTTGAGAAAGGGTTTAATCGTTTTAATTGTTTTATTAGTCGTTGTCTTCGGCGTGATTGGACTACGACAAGATGATCAACAAAGTGATATCCAGATTGAGGCGAATGTTGTGTCTCAAGAGACTGATATATAAAAAGAGAGCAAATGCTAGCATTCGCTCTCTTTTCTATTTCGGTATTATTCTAATATGGTAACGGTCACTTCGCGTACGCCCCAACTATATGCTTCGTCTTTCGTTGGTACGTGAATATCGATTTTGTTTCCTTTAATCGCGCCACCAATATCACCTGCGACTGCTTCACCATATCCTTCAACATGGACACGTGTACCTAATGGAATCACTGATGGATCGACGGCAACCACCTTCATATTGCGGTCTTTATTTAAATCTAAACCTGTGTAAGTGATACCTGAGCAACCATCACATTCTGCTGTATATGCTGTTGCCGTCATCGTTAATGTTTTACTTTCTGATGAGGCTTTTTTAGCTGGTTCTTCTTTAATCACTGCTTGGACTGTCTGTGCTGCTTTTTCTTGGTCAGCTTCGACGGCTTCTGCAGTAGGATAAATAACGAGTTCGTTGCCAGTAATAATCAGGTCTGACGTGAGTTGATTCCAATTCATTAAATCTAAAACTGTGACCTCGTAACGATTTGCTAAAGCATATAGTGTATCACCACGTTCGATTAGGTGAATAATTTCTTCTTCCTCTATCTTCAGGATTTGTCCTGGAAAAATTCGTTCTGAATCAAGGTCGTTTAATTGATAGAGTTCTGTTACGGATGTGTTAAAGTCGCGAGCTACTTTCCATAAGCTATCTCCTGCTTTGACTTGATATTCTTGTGCATGAAGTGGTTTTGGTATGACCACAAATAGTGTGGCTATAGTTAGAACCATCATAACCAATTTCTTCATTATTTTATTGCCTCCTTTATATTTAGCACTACCCATCTTAATACAAAACTGCTTGACATAGGTTACAGGGCGATTAAAGGTTAATGATAATAAGCCAACAACTCGTTACATTTGTCATTCTGGGGCAATAAACTTAAATTTTATACATCGAATCGTTATATTTGATACTTTTTTTCGTTTTTATGGTTGTCACTGTCTGTATTTGAAGGAATTTACATGGTTGTTAGCTTGTATTTTGATTATTATTGTTTATTTTTCAAATAGCATCAACCACGGACAGTTTCTTGGTATTTATAGTGAAATATGTCCGAAGTATCACCACCACGGACAGTTTCTTCGTATTTATAGTGAAATATGTCCGAGGTAGCATCACCACGGACAGTTTCTTGATATTTATAGTGAAATATGTCCGAAGTAGCACCAACTTCGGACAGATTTTAGCTATTTAGATTGAAAAATGTCCGAGGTGGCACCAACATTATGGTTTGTGTTTTATACTAACTTCAACCACAATAAATTTTTCATAAAAATAGAACCCGATGATTTGTTAGTCATCAGGTTCTTATTATCTGTTAATTATTTTTGTCTGTCGATTAGGGCGTTGGCTTTGATTACTTCTTGGTACCAGTAGAAGCTCTTTTTCTTAACCCGACGTAAGTCTTTTGGTCCGGTTTCGTCACGGTTAATGTAAACAAAGCCGTAGCGTTTTTGGTAACCATTTAGCCAGCTTAATAAGTCTGTGAAAGACCATGTGCAATAACCAAGTACATCAACACCATCAGAGATCGCACGTTGAATTGCTGCTGCGTGTGATTCGAGATAATCGATTCGATAGTCATCATTAACGATATCGCCTTCTTCTAATGTATCAAAAGCACCTAAACCATTTTCAGTAATTAAAATTGGGAGTTGGTAGCGATTATTGATGCGACGAAGCGCAACTCGTAATCCTTCTGGGTCAATTGTCCAATCCCAATCGGTTGTTTCCGTATATGGGTTTTGAATATATTTGAATAATCCAGGATTTCCTGATGCTTCAGAAGAACCTTTTTTACCTGTCGTATTCATTGCCGCTTCACCGACACCATCAAGTGCATTTGCCTCAAATGTATGTGTTTGATAATAGTTCAAGCCCATAAAGTCAGGCTTAGCACTTTCTAAGAGTTCAAAATCGCCTGCTTCAATTTCTGGAGCAAGTCCTTCATCCTTAAGGTAATTCCATATAACTTGCGGGTAACGTCCCCATGCGTAAATATCCATCCACCAATGTGAATTCATTTCTTCAGCATTTTCAGCCGCTAAAATATTTTCTGGCTTACTGTCTAATGGATAAGCTGGATTGTAAGCAAAGCTCGGTCCAATTTTACCGTCTTTAACGATTTTTCGGAATGTGTTAATTGCTTTAGCGTTGGCCAAGTTAGCAATATGATTCGCTTGGTACATCCGTTTTAAATCTTTAACCCCTGGCGGGTGAACCCCTGAACGGTAGCCGAGGCCGATAAAAATATTTTGTTCGTTTAAAGTAACCCAGTATTTAACTCGATCACCATAACGTTTAAACAATGTTTCACAATAGTTATTAAAGTCTTCAATAATCTCTCGTGATTCCCAAGCACCGTAGGCATCCATTAATGCTTGCGGAACATCCCAGTGATAGACGGTGATTAGTGGTTCAATGTTATGCTTAATTAATTCATCAATTAAGTTGTCATAAAATTGTAACCCTGCTTCATTGACCTCTCCTTTGCCTTCTGGGAAAATTCGGCTCCAGGCAATTGAAAAACGATATGCTTTCAATCCTTGCTCAGCCATTAAGGCAACATCTTCTTTGTAGCGATTGTAATGATCAACGGCAATATCGCCATTTGTTTCTTTAAAAGTCGTTCCTGGGATCTTAGTATAGACATCCCATACCGATGGGCCTTTTCCATCTTTATCGTAGGCACCTTCTACTTGGTATGCTGCAGAAGCAGATCCCCAGAGAAAATCTTTTGGAAATGGTTTCAATTGTTTATGTTCCATCATCAAGCTCCTTTACACAATTACTTAATTCTTAGGTTCATTATAACTTAATTAACTTAATTGACAAACTAAAATAATCTTTTTAATTAAATGTTGTCATTTCTGATTAAATACTCTTAATTTTGATCTTCTTTTTTGTTAGATTACTTTTTGCAATTTTACCTCAAAGTCATTGACGTTGGACATAGGTTTTGTTTATAATATGAATATAACAGTTAGTAAATTAATTTAATTAAGTCCATTGATGGAGGTTATCAATTATGAATCAAGAAAATTTAATCAAAAAATTTAATCAGCTCTTCCACCCTACCGAACCCGTTCGAACATTTTTTGCACCGGGGAGGATTAATTTAATTGGTGAACATACGGATTATAATGGTGGTTATGTTTTTCCTGCTGCGATTTCATTCGGGACGTATGCTTTAGCAACGAAGCGAAATGATCGGACGATCCAATTTTATTCAATCAATTTTGAGGAAAAAGGGATCATTACGGTTGAGTTAGATGATCTAAGTTATCGGCAAGATGATGACTGGGCGAACTACCCGAAAGGGATGATCGATCAGCTGATCAAAAATGGCGCTAAGATTGAACAAGGCTTCAATATTTTATATTATGGAAATATCCCAAATGGTGCGGGATTATCATCCTCTGCTTCAATTGAGTTAGTCACTGGTGTTTTGCTTGAGAAAGTTTTTCAAATCGAGATCGATCGAATTGAGCTGGTTAAGCTTGGTCAGCGCGTTGAAAATGACTATATTGGTGTCAATAGTGGAATTATGGATCAGTTTGCCGTTGGAATGGGTAAACGAGATCATGCCATGTTGCTTGATTGCAATACGCTTGATTTTCAATATGCCCCTGTTGAGCTAAATGAGTATACAATTATGATTATCAATACGAATAAACGTCGCGAACTGGCCGATTCGAAGTATAATGAACGTAGAAGCGAATGCGAGAGTGCTTTAAAAGATCTGCAGACTGAGTTGGCGATTAATAGCCTCGGTGAATTATCAACCGATCAGTTCGACAATTTTTCCAAGATCATTGAAAATGAAACTGAGCGTAAACGAGCGAAGCATGCTGTTTATGAAAACCAGCGGACGAAAGATGCGCTCGTTAAGTTAGAAGCTGGGGATTTACAAGGGTTTGGTCAACTTTTAAATGAATCACATTTGTCACTCCAGCATGATTATGAAGTGACTGGGATTGAGCTTGACACACTTGTTCAAGCAGCCTGGGATCAAGATGGTGTTTTAGGTGCGCGAATGACAGGTGCGGGTTTTGGTGGTTGTGCGATTGCGCTTGTTGATCAGAGTAAAGTTGATAACTTTAAAACAAATGTGGCGAAAATTTATCAGAAAAAAATTGGTTATCAACCGACTTTCTATCAAGCAACAATTGGTGACGGAGCGAAGGAATTAAAAGCTTAAGGAGGAAATGTTATTATGAAAATTTTAGTTTTAGGTGGTGCGGGTTATATCGGTTCACATGCTGTCTATCAATTAATTGAACAAAACCATCAGGTCGTTGTGATCGATAATTTATCGACAGGACACAAGGATGCGCTACATCCTGATGCAACATTCTATTTAGGTGATATTCGTGACCTCGACTTTTTACGCACTGTTTTTAAGAGTGAGCAAATCGATGCGGTGATTCATTTTGCAGCCAACTCCTTAGTCGGTGAATCAATGGAGAAACCACTTATGTACTTCGATAATAACGTTTACGGGACACAAGTTGTTCTTCAGGCAATGGTTGAATTCAATGTGAAATCAATTGTCTTTTCATCAACAGCAGCAACATACGGTGAACCGGAGAGTGTACCTATTACTGAGAATATGCCAACACAACCAACAAGCACCTATGGTGAAACAAAATTAACGATGGAAAAAATGATGCGTTGGTGTCAAGAAGCACATGGTATTCAGTACGTTTCCTTAAGATATTTTAACGTTGCAGGTGCAAGAGAAGATGCTCAAATTGGTGAAGACCATGATCCTGAGACACATTTAATTCCGATCGTCTTACAAGTTGCGCTTGGAAAGCGTGAATTTATTACGATATTTGGGGATGATTATCCTACAGAAGACGGCACGTGTATTCGTGATTATATCCATGTCGAAGATTTAATTGATGCCCACATTCGTGCGGTTCAATATTTACGAGACGGTGGGAAAAGTCAGATCTTTAATTTAGGCAGTTCAACTGGCTTTTCTGTCAAAGAAATCATTGATGTTGCTCGCCGAGTGACAGGCCATCCGATTCCAGAAAAAATGGGTCAGCGACGTGCGGGTGATCCGAGCACATTGATTGCTTCGTCTGAAAAAGCGGCTCGAATCTTGAATTGGGAGCCGGAACGGACAGAAATTAACCGGATCATTACTGATGCATGGCGCTGGCATCAACATCATCCAGATGGCTATCAGGAGGGAAGTTGAATGATCGATTTAGTTATTGAACAACTGATTAGCAAAGTGATTGATTCAGGATTGATTCAAGAGCGTGACCGTATTTATTGTCGCAATCAAATCCTCGGTTTATTAAAGTTGGACACTTTTTCAGAAGTGATCGAAACGGAAACGAACTTAACGATTCCACAATTGTTGGGACAATTAATTGATGATGCAGTCGAACGACAGGTGATCACAGGTGCACTTGATGAACGTGAACAACTTGATGCGCACATCATGAATGTATTTTTGCCAAGTCCTTCACAACTAAATGATCAGTTTGACCAGCTTTATTTAGAAGACCCAATTAAAGCGACTGATTTTTTCTATTCATTAAGTCAAACGAGCAATTACATCCAAACAGAACGGATTGCGAAGAACATTCATTTTCAAACAGATACGGACTATGGTAAAATTGACATTACGATCAATTTATCGAAGCCAGAAAAAGATCCTTTACAAATTAAGCGTGAACGTGAAATGAAGCAAACGAGTGGTTATCCAAATTGTGTGCTTTGTAAAGAAAATGAAGGTTACGTTGGCCGTGTTGGTCATCCAGCCCGATCAAACCACCGAATGATTGATTTAGATCTGCTTGGTGAAGGCTGGCTATTCCAATACTCACCATATCTTTATTATAATGAACATAGCATCGTGCTCAGTAAAAAACATGAGCCAATGGAAATTAATCGCGATACCTTTAAACGCTTGTTTGCTTTTGTTGAACAATTGCCACATTATTTTATTGGTTCGAATGCAGATTTACCGATTGTTGGTGGAAGTATTTTAAGTCATGATCATTATCAAGCCGGACGCTACACATTTGGGATGACTGATGCAAAAGATGCCTACACTTTTGATCTCGTTGATTTTCCAGAGATTGAAGCAAGTGTACTTAATTGGCCGATGTCAGTGATTCGTTTACGTGCTAAAACATATGATCAATTGGTTGAAGCAGGCGATCTGATTTTAACGAAATGGCGTCAATATAGCGATCCAGATGTTGAACTCATTGCTTATACAGACGAAACACCACATAACACAATTACACCTATTGCTCAATATCGTGACAATGCTTATCAATTAGATTTAGTCTTACGAAATAATCGAACCAATCAAGAGCATCCGGATGGTATTTTCCATCCACACCAAGATGTCCATCATATTAAAAAAGAAAATATTGGCTTAATTGAAGTGATGGGATTAGCTGTTTTACCGCCACGTTTGAAGACCGAATTAGCCGAGTTAAAAGACTATCTACTCGGTGATTCAGATCAGATAGAATCATATCATCAAGATTGGGCTGAACAGATTAAACTTGAAATTCAGTCGATAACAGAGGATAATGTTGATCAAGTCATTCAAGCACAGCTAGCAAGCAAATTTGTTAGAGTTTTAAAGAATTCTGGAATCTTTAAATCGAATGATAAAGGATGGGAAGCATTTAAGCGCTTTACTTCCTCACTAAACAACTAACGTAATGGGAGGTTTTTTTATGCACTCAAAAACAACGCCTTTGTCTATCGAAGGTCAGTCATGGAACGAGTATACACTAAAAAATGACAATGGGATGTCTGTCTCATTTCTAGATTTTGGTGGCATTATCACATCGATCGTCACACCTGACAAGGATGGTAACTTTGAAAACGTCGTACTTGGTTTTGATGATTATAAAGATTACTTGAATAATAGCAATTATTTTGGTGCCTTAATTGGTCGAGTGTCTGGTCGAATTGCCAACTCAACATTTTCATTAAACGGAAAAGAATATCAGCTACCTGAAAATGAAGGAAAGCATCATTTACATGGCGGACCTGACGGGCTACATTCAATTACCTGGCAAGTCGAGTTAGTTGAAACAGCAACAAGTACTGGGGCTGTATTATATCATACGAGCTTAGATGGCGATGCAGGTTATCCAGGAACGATCAAGTATAAAATATCCTATACATTGACAAATGATAATGCGTTTACCATTGATTATGAAGCATTCTCTGATCAGGACACGATTTTATCATTAACGAACCACTCATACTTCAACTTAACAGGTAACTTAAAAGAAACTGTTTTAAATCACGAAGTAAAATTAGATGCAAGCCAATTTATCGAGCTTGATCAAGAACTCATTCCAACCGGACGCTTGTTACCTGTAACAGATACCGTTTTTGATTTCACCAATGGACGTAAGCTTGCTGATGGTGTCGATTCGGGTGATCCACAAAATAAAGTGGCTAGTGATGGTTATGATCATTTCTTTGTTTTTGACCATAAAGCAGAGGAAAATGTTGTCGTTACTGAACCAACGAGTGGCCGTAAGCTAACTGTAAAGACGAATCAACCGGCGATGGTGCTTTATACAGGGAATAGTGTCGATGATTCTTGTACGTTAAAAGAACGTCAATCTGAAAAGTATCTTGGTGTTTGTTTAGAAACACAAAGTACACCTGCATCATTAAATTATCCAGGCTTCCCAAGCATTGAACTTGCGAAAAATGAAGTCTATCGTCACACAACAACATTTACATTTTCAACATTATCATAACTAAAAGGAGCTTTAATTGAGCTCCTTTTTTCATGTAAAAATGTTGCTCATTCGTTTGTTAGTTTGCCATTTGTCGCAAATAATTCACCAATGATCAGTGCGACTGCCCCGAGTGCTGTTGAGTGATCACCGAGATCAGACACCGACACCGTTGTTTGCTTTGCTCTCATCGTTAGCCCACGTTCATTGATTGTTGCGCGAACATTTGGCATCAGGTAATCTTTTGCTTTTGTGACACCACCTGTTAAAACGATTTGACTTGGATTCAGTGTATGAATCAAGTTGATCAACCCTACCCCAATATACGTGCCTGTTTGGTGTAAAATGTCCTGCGCGACCTGATCTCCCGCTTCGGCAGCTTGATAAACAGCTAAAGCTGTCAGTTGTTCAACTTCTCTTAAGCTCGTCTGTTCACCTTGCTCAATTCGTTTATGTGCACGTTTTGCAATCGCTGGTCCTGAAATAAACGTTTGTAAGCACCCTCGATTCCCGCACGTACATTGCTCCCCGTTCAGATCAATCGTCATATGACCAATTTCACCAGCAATATGGCTCTCACCGCGGTATAATTCACCATCAATTGTCACACCTGAACCAACACCATTACCGATATTAACAACGACAAGTCGCTCACTGTTCTTGCCTTGGCCAAACCATTTTTCACCTAAAGCAAGTGCCCGAACATCATTCTCCACCTTAACATAATAAGGGAAATGAGTTGATAGTACATCGGCAACCGGCATTTGTCTTAAATTTAAGTTAGGTGCAAAAAGTGACTCGCCTTTTTCCGCATCAACGACACCATGCATCCCCACGCCAATCCCAATAATATCTTTTTCATATTCAGCACTTTGCTGTAAAATCGCTTCAATCGTTTCAATTAATTTTGATAAAAATTCTTCTTCAGTAATTGGTAACGTTAAATTGGTTTTAATATGAGTGAAAATTTTCCCAGAAAGGTCGGTCAAAACCGCATCGATGTTGCTTGGCCCCGCATCAATCCCAATCATATAGTGTCCATTTTGATTGATCACGAGCATCGTCGGTTTACGTCCCCCTTGTGATTGGCCTTGACTACTTTCAACAACCATTTTTTGCTCAATCAATTCTTTCACGATCGTCCCTACTGTCGGGGGTGTTAATTTAGTTTCCTTAGCAATTTGAGCTCTTGAAATTGGCCCATCATTTAAAATTTTTGTTAAAATAATTGATTTGTTTACAGCTTTCATCTGTTGAAAACTACCACGCTTCATATTTTTTCCTCCATCGTCAAAATCCGTGTCTTTTGTTTCATATTATCATGTTATTTAAATTAATTAAAGAACAACTCTAAAGAGTGCGCTTTTAATTATGATTGGTTATCAAGGATCACGGGGAATTTGATCTACGAGGAGTTGGTGGTGTTATGCACGAGTTCAGGAGTTTATGCACAAGTTGGAGCTGTTGTGCACAAGTTCAGGAGTTTATGCACGAGTTGGAGCTGTTATGCACAAGTTCAATAAAATGCAGACGAGTTCGATGGTGTTTCAATGATTACGTCAAAAAAGCAGGCGTAGAATATTTTCTACACCTGCTCCCACCGCAGTCTTATTCAAAATTAACATTAAGCTCTGCGTTATTTTTAATAAATAATGGAATCTGTTCTAATGGCGCATCAACCAGAATCGATTGGCCACCTTGATGAACTTCAGAAGTATAAGCGTTTTTCCACTCTGCACCTTGAGGAAGATAAACTGTTCGACTTCGGTCACCTTCATTCAAGACTGGAGCTACTAAAATAGCGTGACCGAATAAGTATTGGTCATCGACATCCCAAGCTTGGTTATCCTCTGGGAAATCATAAAATAGCGGTCGCATTGGTGGCGTGCCCTTCTCGTGCGCTTCCTTCATGATTTCTTTAATATACGGCTTCAACTGCTCACGAATATTCATAAATTTCTCGAAAATTGGATACGCTTCTTCACCATAACTCCAAACTTCATTATCTGCACCACTATGACATTGGCCTCCGCCAGTCGTACCGATTGGTTCTTGCATCGGTGAACGATCACCGTGGACACGGAAAACTGGAGAAAATGCACCGTATTGGAACCAGCGAACCATACACTCTCTAAATGATGGATCGGTCGGATCACCACCATGAAAACCACCGATATCCGTTGTCCACCAAGGAATCCCAGCTATCGCCATATTTAATCCTGCTCGGACTTGTTTATTTAGTGATTCAAAGCTCGAAGGAATATCGCCAGACCAGACAAGCGCGCCATAACGCTGACTCCCTGCCCAAGCAGCACGAACAAGGTTGATGATATTTTCCTGACCTTCTTCCGCCATGCCATCATAAAATGTTCGACTATAATTTAGCGGATATAGATTCCCATATTGTAAGCTTGGACCAATATGATAGCGATAAATATCGTGGTCATAAACGGACATTTCTGGCTCAGCTTCATCTAGCCAAAAGATCTTGATGCCATAATCATAATAGTTTCGCTTGATTTTCTTCCATAAATACGATCGCGCTTCTGGATTCGTCGGATCAAATAATTTGTTTGAACCGAGGAAGTTAAACTGTGTGCCAATCCCACGGTCGGTTTTCAGAAGATAACCTTTTTCCGTCATCTCTTGATAATTTTCACTCTCAGTTTGCACAGTCGGCCAAACTGAAACCATCAGTTCAATCCCTAGCTCATTCAATTCCTCGACCATCGCCTTTGGATCCGGCCAATACTTAGAATCAAACTTCCAATCCCCTTGATTTGTCCAGTGGAAGAAGTCGATGACAATCACTGACAATGGAAGTCCACGTTTTTTGTACTCTCGTGCGATACTTAATAATTCATCTTGTGTTTGATATCTTAACTTACTTTGCCAAAAACCCATCGCATACTCTGGCATCATCGGTACTTTACCAGTCGCGTTTGCATATGCTTCTTCAATTTCAGCTGGCGTATCACCCGCTGTAATCCAGTAGTCTAGCTGTTTTGTTGACTGGGCTGACCACTCAGTAATATTTAAGTTAAAATTTGCTCTTCCTATCGCTGGATTGTTCCACAAAAATCCGTAACCTAAGTTTGACAGCACAAATGGGACACTAATTTGGCTATTTCGATGCGTTAACTCAAGCTGACATCCTTTTAAGTTCATCAATGTTTGTTGATATTGCCCCATGCCAAACAATTTTTCATTCGGATCAGACTCTAAACGGAGCGTTAATTGATAATCACTACTACCAACCTTAGGTGTTAACTCCCTTCCCCCATACTTAAGTTGATAAGTATGTTCAGATTCTTGTAATAAAACTTCACCCTTTTGATTATAAATGGTCATTTGACCGGTCTGTTGCAAGATTGCTTTAATTTTACCATTCACAATTTCTGCTGTTTTCTCTTTAATTGTAATCGATGTTTCTGTTTGCTTAGGTGCTAATAATGCCCAATCTGATTTTTCAAACTCACCGTATGATGCTCGGACTCTGAAGGAATTTTCTCCCCAAGGCTGAATGACTAACGTTTCTCCATCATACTTTCTTACTAACGCATGATTGATCTTTTCAAACATCATTTTTCCTCCTCTAATGATTGTCGTTCAATCGATAGTTGTTATTTAAAGTACTAATCTATTATAATCATATTATATTACTATTAAGTCACGAGAAACAATCCCTAATCTTCCGATTTAATCATACTAAATTACGATATTGGAGTTGAAATAAGTGATGAAGAAAGTTCAATTTTCAAAAGAGGAACATACAAAGATACCTGACCCTGCTTTTCCAATCAATATTTTTTTTATTCGTCATCCTGACCAAAGCACCATCCCACTTCATTGGCATAATCATTTCGAGTGGATCTATATCACAAAAGGTTCATTTCGCGTTCAAGTTGGCGCTGAGTTTAAAGACCTAACTGAGGGAGATATCGTCTTTATCAATCGGGAGGAGTTACACTCTGCCTTTCCAAACTCAAATAAGAGCCAATTGTATGCGATTGTTTATAATCATACTTTTCTAATCGATGGGGAATTAGACCGTGTTCAAAGAAACTATTTAGTTCCACTATTAAATAATGAACTTAAAATACCATTTTTCTTTGAAACAAGTCACTATCAATCTAAAGAACTCCAGAATTGTTTAGAAAAAATGATCGATGCTTTTTCAGAAAAAACAGGTGGTTATGAAATCCTTGTCAAAGCGTACTTACTAGAAGCGATTGCCCATGCCATTCGAATCGCACAGGTGTCTCCAGCGACTGACAAACAAATAAATAAACATGCTGTGATTGAGCCAATCCTTTATCATATAAGTAACCATTTTGATCAGTCTATTAGCGTTAAGGAAGCGGCAGAGCACTGTAATTTGAGTCCAAACTACTTCTGTCATGTGTTTAAAAAGGCGACGGGGTATACTTTAAAGGAGTATATTAATCTTGTCAGAATATCGGAAGCAGAGCGGTTATTGTATAGCAATCAATATAATATCCAACAGATTGCCTATTTAGTCGGCTTTTCCAACTCCACTTATTTTGGCCGAACATTTAAAAAGTTTAAACAAAAAACACCTAGCGAGGTGTTGCGAATCTATCATGAAAATAAACAGGATGATCGTTGACTGATCATCCTGTTTTATCTTATTCTATGACTGGAATAAACTTGAATTTAGTAACATCAACAAGTCCACGGTTAGAGATGCGGATATCTGGAATAACTGGAAGTGCAATTAATGAGAAAGTCATAAATGGTGCATGAATTTGACATCCGATATCTTGCCATGCTTGATCAAGCTGATTCACTTGCTTGACAACAGTTTCTGCTCGTTGATCTGACATTAATCCCGCAACTGGTAAAGGAACCTCGGCTAGTACTTTACCATTTTCAACAACGACCATTCCGCCACCTAGCTCAACTAAATAATTGGCTGCAAACGCCATGTCGTCATCGTTAGTTCCCATCACAAGCAAGTTATGACTGTCATGCGCGACTGTTGAAGCAACAGCTCCTTTTTTCAATTTAAAGCCATGGGCAAAAGCAACAGAAATATCACCAGATTTGTGATGACGATCGAGACAAGCTAATTTAATCACGTCTTGGTCCAGGTCTGAAACGATTGTTTGATCCGCTTCAACGACTAACTCAAATTGAGTCCGTTTTGTTCGTGCACTATTTTCGATCACTTCTTTCACATTTGCGGTCACACGATCCGTGCTTGATTTAGCTTTGACAATAAAATCGCTCGGCTTGATTGCCCGTTTAACGTGCACAGAATCTTTAACGTGATCGGGATACTCATATGTTGGCAAATCAACAATTAATTTGCCATCTTGTGCGACAATTTTTCCATCAGCAATCACCATTGTAGGTTCCACTAATTCGAGTTGATCTAAAATGATTATGTCAGCCACTTTTCGTGGTGAGATACTGCCGTAATCGTCGGCTAATTTGAAATAGCGTGCTGTGTTGATTGATGCGAGTTTAATTGCTGTGACTGGGTCAATCCCTTCTTCAATCGCACGACGAACGACATGATTGACTTGGCCTTTTTCAACAAGAGTTTGCGGGTAAATATCGTCCGTGACGAGCATAATTTGGTCTGTATTCACTTTGTCGATCGTAATCACTTTTGCCAGTTCTTTAACGTCGTGCCAAGCGGAGCCTTCACGAATCATTAGGTGCATGCCTAAGCGTAATTTTTCTAGTGCTTTTTCGCGTGTAATTGTCTCGTGACAAGAGTTAGCACCTGAAGTTAGGTAGGCTTGGAGCATCTGGTCAGTTCCGTCTGGGAAATGTCCGGTAACTGTTTTCCCTGCATGAAGTGTTGCATTAATCACGCCGAGCATTAACGGATCACGATTGACTACACCAGGAAAATTCATCATTTCGCCTAAGCCGACAACACCACCCCATGTCAGTCCTTCTTCAACATCTTCTACAGTAATCTTTGCACCTGCATCTTCAAAGTCAGCTGTTGCAGGGACACAGGAAGGAAAAGTAGTAAATACATGTAATGGTAGCTTGCGTCCTTCTTCGTGCATGTGGCGAACCCCTTCTTTGCCAAAAACATTCGCCATTTCGTGTGGATCCATAAAAATACTCGTCGTTCCTTTTGTCAGTGCCATGCGGGCAAATTCCGTAACTGTTAGCATCGTACTTTCAACGTGCATATGGCCATCCATTAGGCCTGGTGCTAGGTATTTACCTTCGAGATCAATCACTTCGGTTTCTGGTCCAATCGTGTGGTCTGCATGTCCAACATAAGCAATTCGGTTACCTGAAATCGCAACGTCAATGTTTTTGTTTAATTCTCCAGTAATGACGTTGACGAGTGTGCCTTGCTTTAAAACGAGGTCTGCTGGTTTTTCTCCGAGTGCGACTTGAATCAATGTTTGATTAACTTGCGGTAATTGACTTTTCATTCTTAACGCTTCCCTTCTTGTTTTGAATGGACTTAATCAATTTGGCTTTTCGTCTGCATAACCTGAAGTAATCGGATTGTGGTGATTATTAAAATTGATATTAAAAAAGTCTAGTATGTACTAGACAAAAATGTGTAACTGAAAAAGGGTATAGTTACCCCTTTATCGTTCACATGTAGTCCAATGATTACGGTCATTTGGTAGAAACGCTTACGCCAATTCATAAGCCTATACATGTCTCTCTAATATGTTTTTTCAATTATAGCATGAAACCTGATTAATTATCGAGTAAAATTTTTTTTAGATAATGATACAATCCTTCTTCATCGTTCGTAAAAGCTGTAACCTCATCAGTCATTGCTTGAACCTGAGCAGGTGCATTTTTCATCGCAACAGTGTGTCCAGCGAGTTTAAACATACTTTCATCATTGTAACTATCACCAATCGCTAAAATTTCATCTGCTGAAATGTTCAATTCATCAATCAAATTTTGAATCCCCGTTCCTTTATTCTTACCTTTAACCATCACTTCAACATTATTTAAACTAGAAGATGTCATCGAAAATGGTAGGCTTCGTTTTTGCTCTCTTAATACTGAAATCCAACGTTTCATTCTTTCAGGACTACGACTAAAGAAATAAAATTTAGAGTAATCCCCCGTCGGCACCTTGTCGACCCAGTTAATTAATCCCGCTAACGCCTCTTCACGCTCACGCCACTCATTAATCCCGACTGTATCAGGCATTGGCTGTTCCATTTCAGCTAATAATGTCGGCTCATCCTGACGTTCAACAATTTGTGAGCCCTCAGTCGGAAATAACTCATAATAGATCTGATTATCTTGCGCTAATTTAACAATCGCTTCAACGACATGGAATGGCAATGTATATTCAAATAATTTTTTATCCCCTAAGTAGCCAGTCATTCCGTTTGAGCTAATCACACCATCGACCTCAAACCCTTCAGGCGTTGTCGTGAAAATTTCATTCTTGCCCCGTCCAGTGACGATAAAAACATAAATTCCTAATTTGCGGATTTCGTCGATCACATTTTTCGTGTTTTCAGTAACGCGATTAAAGTTATTCAACATCGTTCCATCCATATCTAAGAAAATCGCTTTTGGCTTCTGCATTGATTATCTCCTCGTCCAAATATATATTTACCACTAGTATAGCACCAATCATGTTTTAGGCAAAAAAGCAGGCTACGACAATATGCGCACCTGCTTTATGTTGATTATTTTTTACTATTTAAAGGTTTTAATATTGCTTCGATTTCTTCACGTTTATGCTCAATAAATGGTGGTAATGCAAGTCTTTCACCTAACGTTTCTTCTGGTTCGTCTGTTAAAAATCCTGGTTCATCAGTCGATAGTTCATAAAGAATCCCGTTTGGCTCACGGAAATAAAAAGCTTCAAAATAGTAGCGATCCACAATGCCTGAGTTCGGAAGACGCTCTTTCTTAATCTTCTCAGCCCATGCCTCTAATTCAGCCCGATCCTTCACTCGAAAAGCGACGTGGTGAACACTACCTCGACCTGGTCTTTCGCGCGGGAGATCTGTTCTTACTTCAACATGGATTTCAGCACCTGTCCCTCCCTCACCTGTTTGATAAACCTCAACATTTGGTTGTCCGTCCTGATAAGCTGGATCGTTTCCAACATGACGGAAGTTCATTAAATTTACCAACTTGTCCTCAGTTGGTATAAGGTCAGGCACAGTTAACCGAACCGGACCTAAACCTGCGATGCCAAATTCAACAGGAACTGAACTCTTATCCCAAGGGATTCCCGCTTCAACGCCTGTATTATTTTGATCTGAAACAAGCATTAACCGTTGCCCTTCTGGGTCTTCGAAGAAAATCACCTTACGACCTAGCTGCTCACTCACACCTTGATGATTAACAGCAAACTCGTCAAAACGCTTAACCCAATAATTAATCGCCTCGTCATTTGTGACTCGTAAGCCGGTTAAAGAAATACTGTTGTTGCCTCGATATGTGCGTCCGATTCCGAGCATTTCAAAAAAGGTTAAATCCGTTCCCGGTCGACCAATTTCATCTGCGTAAAATAAGTGATACATATGATGTGAATCTTGATTGACTGTTTTTTTAACTAAACGCATCCCCAAAATTTCTGTGTAAAATTGATAGTTCCGTTCTGCACTTGCCGTCATCGCCGATACGTGATGTAGTCCTGAAAATTGCATGCCGATAACCTCCTATTGTTCTGTTAATTTAATTATAACTGATAATTATCTCGAATTCAAGATAGTTGGCTTATATATTATTAATTGCTTGACAACGACCTTAACAGTGATGAATCGATTTTTGATTACAATTGAATGAATTTCATAATGACTTAATTGGCTATAAAACACGAACAATTGAGTTGCAGGTAACGCGGTGATTTCCACTCTAGGCGGACGCTTTCCGCGGGATCGGCCTCAGCTAATTGATAAAAGCTTTCCAAGCTTTTATCACTGGATCTTCGGACACGATCTGTTCCCGCTGGAGTCGCCGCCTGCCGTTTCAATCACTTGATTAGGCTTCTTTATTTACGTATGATATTGTGTTTTTATTCGTCATTGTTCGTGTTCTTAATTAGATTTTTGTATTATAAAATTGACTCAATTGTTTAATTTTTTTAGTTCGGACAAATGTTTGAGATTGCCAAATGAATATTCCGTTGTAGGACCAACTTCGGACATACTTTGTCCACTTAACTTGAAATCTGTCCGATGTGGAACAAAAATTTGGCGTTCATCTGATTTTAAAAATTCTTTGTAAAGTATTTGACATTCTCTATGAAGAATTGTATGATAAATTTATCAATTAAATTATATCTCAGCGTTTCACATATAAATGAACGCGAGATCATTTTGAATCTGAGCAAGCTGCAAAATGTGTTTTTAGTTTATGCAGCCCGGTCACAAAGTTGTGACAGCAGAGTGCGTCTATCCAAGGGCACATCTGTGAGACAGTAACTACTGTCCCATAGGTGTGCCCTTTTTTATTATTTAAAGGGAGTGATTTAATTTTTAATTAGCGAAAAGAACGAATGAAATCCAAACTAAGTGATTACTATTTCATCAGGAGAGGATGTTGTTAAATGTTAAAGTTTTTAATCAGAAATAGGAATGGGCAGTTTTTGCTTATCGGTACCTTCATGGCTGTTTTAGGTTTTAGTTTAATCTTGATTAATAGTCCCTATAGTCGTTTTGCTTTCTACATTGCCATTTTCTTTTTAGGATTTTTTGCTGCTAAAAATGCTCTGGTTGATACAATTCAATCCAAATCCCCTAACGTCGACTTATTAATGATCTTATCCGCAATTGGCGCAATGTTGATTAACTATGAATCTGAAGGTGCAATGCTGTTATTAATCTTTGCGGGAGCTGAGGTTTTAGAAGATTACGCTTCAAACAAATCAACAAGCGCAATCTCTGAGTTAATGGCACAAGTTCCAACCGTTGCACAAGTATTGAAGCCAAATGGTGATGTTGTTGAAGTACCAACTGACGACTTAGCAATTGGTGATCTTGTGATCGTTTCAAAAGGGGCACAAATTCCGATTGATGGTAAAACCGATCGCGACTCAATGATTAGTGAGGCTGCTTTAACTGGAGAATCTATACCTGTAGAAAAGAAAGCAGATGATCATGTTTTTGCCGGAACAATCAACGAAGGCAATGTGTTTCATTTATTGGTGACAAAATTAAGTCATGAAACTGTTTTTTCAAATATTATTCGTATGGTTGAAGAAGCGCAAAATCGCCCATCGAAAGTTGCCAAATTTATCGATCGGATCGAATCAAAATATGTGATGACCGTCTTAATTGTCGTACCAATTTTTATTGCGATCCTATATTATTTTATCGACCTCGATTTTCAAGAAGCGTTTTATCGCGGAATGGTCTTATTAACCGTTGCCAGCCCTTGTGCCTTAGTCGCGTCGGCCACACCTGCGACACTGAGTGCGATTAGTAACGGTGCCAAAAATGGTGTTCTCTTTAAGGGTGGCGCGGCGATGGAGGCGCTTAGCTCGATGGACATTTTATATAGTGATAAAACTGGAACATTAACGTTTGGTGAATTTCAAGTGATTGAACATGAAATGGATCGAGAGATTTTAAAAGAAGTTGTTTATATTGAGCAGCAATCGACTCACCCAATTGCTGATGCGATCGTAGCTGCTTTTAAAGATATTGATCTTGATTCGGTCGATCAGCGAGAGCCTGTCGAAGAAATTGCTGGTTCTGGGATTAAAAAAGGCGAGATAATTGTTGGTAAGCCTTCGATCTTTGACACGTACAATGATCCAGACAACTATCGTGGTAAAATCACAGCTGGCTACACGACCGTTTTTGTTGGCATCGACGATCAAATTGTCGGCTACTTTACCCTCGCCGATCAGATTCGCGATGAATCTGCTGAAGCTGTAGCTGGATTCCAAGCTGAAAAGATTAAAGTCTCATTGATTACTGGTGACAATGAAATGGTTGCCAAGAAAGTCGCCAACGAAGTGAATGTTGATGACTATTTTGCCAATTGCTCACCTGAAGACAAAATAAAATTTGTCCAAGAAAATCAGGCAATGGGGCAGGTTGTTGGCATGATCGGTGATGGGATTAATGATGCACCAGCACTAGCTAATGCTGATATTGGGATCGCAATGGGCAGTGGCTCATCTGTAGCGATGGAGTCAGCAGACGTAGTGATTGTGAAAAATAATTTAGCGAAATTGCTTTATAGTTTTAAGCTAAGTCAAAAGTTAAATAAAATTATTATTCAAAACGTGATTTTTTCAATTGTAGTGATTGTCTCATTGATTGGTTTAAATATTTTTGGTTGGCTAGGTTTGCCGTTGGGTGTTGTTTTTCATGAAGGATCAACGATTTTAGTGATCTTAAATGGTTTGCGATTATTGAAGCAAAGTAAAGCTTAGTCTGATGCGAGTTCTATCACAGAGAGCTGTTTGCTTTGAAGGGAATAATGACTCCCTTAAAATAACCTTTGCCTTTTTTTGAATCATCACTCATATTAATTGTATGAGTTATAACCTTTAAGGAGCTGATCTTTTGGTGAAAAACAGCAAATACTCGATACTTATAGCATTTGTCTGTATGATCATTTTTGTCATCATCCGATTTACAGATTTATCTGTCATTCCTTTATTGGGAGCAACAGTTATTTTATCCATTATTGGGATCATACTTGGGTTTCGATCAAAAAATCCTTTAATAACAACGATTCATTTTTTAATCTTATCGTTCTCTTTATTGGTCCTGTTCTTTTTGTTAATGCTTCATGGTAGAGCAATTAATGGTTAGTTACAACCTGAGTGTATCAACTTGTAATTTTATGTTAGACGTGTTATCGTTGAGTTAATTCAATAGCTTTGACTACTAGGGGTGCCGATCGGATCGGCTGAGAGGAAAGAATTCAATCTTTCTAACCCTTTTGAACCTGATCTAGTTCATACTAGCGGAGGGAAGTAGCACTTCTTTAGCCTATCAGGTTCTTCTTTCGCTGCAATTGACAGCTTTTAGTCAACGCAACAATAAAAGGAGGACTATTTTTTATGAAAAAAACAAATCAATTGACACTGATTGCGGCCTTTATTGCCATTGGTGTCGTCGGGGCGAGCTTTCTCTGGTTTCCAACTGGGATTGCGCAAGCCTACCCTGTTCAGCACGCGATTAATGTGATTAGTGCCGTTATTCTTGGTCCAATTCCGACAGTCATTATCGCGTTTGGAATTGGGCTTGTTCGCAATGCATTAGGTCTTGGTACATTACTCGCTTTTCCAGGTGGAATGGCAGGCGCATTACTGGCCGGAATCTTTTATCGTTACCGTAAGAAAACAAGCTCTGCAGTAATTGGAGAGATTGTCGGAACCGGAATTGTTGGGTCACTGCTTTCAATACCTGTTGCACGACTGATTATGGGTCAAAGTGTCGGTGTACTCGCTTTTGTACCTGGATTTTTGATCAGTAGTGTGATCGGTGCAGTCATTGCCTCCCTAATTGTGCCGAAATTAAAAACTTATTATCAACGTCATGATTAATCACCACATTTGTGGTGATTTTTTCATCTTAAAATGTCATAATAATAAAGGAAGACTACACTAAGTTGGTGAAAAATGATGCTAATAATAAACGCAAAAATTTATACCGAGCAGGAAATGATGATTGGTCATCTTTTAATCAAAAACGGAAAAATTGAGCAGATTTATCATGATCTTCCGAATGATTTTAACGAACCAATTAAAATGATCGATGCGAACAACTTAAACTTAATCCCTGGTTTTATCGATACTCATATCCACGGAGCAAATGGTGCTGATGTGATGGATGCAACACCAGAAGCAATCGAGACGATGGCAAATTACCTCGTCTCTGAAGGAACAACGAGTTTTCTTGCGACAACGATCACGCAGTCGACAGATAAGATTGAACGTGCACTAACAAATCTTGGCCAGTATCAAAATATTGACACAGGTGCTGAGATGATCGGTATTCATCTCGAAGGACCATTTATTGAAAAATCAAAAGCCGGAGCACAGCCGTTAGAGTATATTATTAAGCCTGATTTAGACTTATTTAATCGGTGGCAACAGCTTGCTAAGCATAAAATTAAAACTGTCACAATTGCTCCAGAGCATGATCGAGACTACCAGTTTACTTCCGCCCTACGTCGAGCAAGCGTTAATGTTTCCGCCGGTCACACGGATGTGAATTTTTCAGGAATAAAAGAAGCCGTTAACCATGGGGTGAATCAAGTGACGCACCTTTGTAATGCGATGAGTGGAATTGGTCATCGTGATATTGGTGTTGTAGGTGGTGCGTTTTTGCTTGAAAAAATTAAGGCAGAAATTATCGCAGATGGTATTCATGTCGACACGAACATGTTAAAATTAATTTATCAAAATATTGGTTCTGAGCGATTGATTTTGATTACTGATGCGATGCGAGCAAAAGGGCTTGAACCCGGTGATTATGAATTAGGCGGTCAGCCTGTTGTTGTGACTGAGGACCGTACTCTTTTGTCTGATGGAACGTTAGCTGGGAGTATCTTGAGGATGATTGATGGGGCAAAACAATTTTTTGCTATGCCTAGTGTTTCGATTCATGATATTATTTTAATGGCGTCAATTAATCCAGCAAAACAGGTCGGTGTTTTTAATCAAAAAGGGTCGATTGAAGTTGGTAAGGATGCAGATTTATTGCTTGTGGACGATGATTTTGATTTGAAACTAACCCTTAAAAAAGGGGAAATCGTATTTCGAGGAGTGAGCCAATGAAAATTGTAAAAGTAAGTGACTATCAAGAAATGAGTGAATGGGCTGGTAAGCAAGTCATTGAGAAAGTTAAGTCAGTCAGGCAGCCTATTCTAGGTTTAGCAACAGGCTCTACACCTGAAGGGCTTTATCGTTATTTAATCGAGGCGAATAAAAACCATGATGTATCTTTTGAAAATGTAACGACGTTTAATTTAGATGAATATATTGGGCTTGATAGAGATGATCCAAATAGTTATCACTATTTTATGAAAGAAAAATTATTTGATCAGATCGATATTGATCCGAATCGAACGCATTTACCAAATGGGGTTGCGGCTGATATTGAGCAGGAATGTTTGGATTACGAGGCTTTGATTAAGAAAACTGGTGTGATTGATTTACAGATTCTTGGTCTAGGTGTGAATGGACATATTGCCTTTAATGAGCCGGGTACGTCATTTACGAGTCGGACACAACGGACGGATTTAGTTGAAGAGACGATTGAGGCAAATGCGCGGTTCTTTGAAAATAAAGCAGATGTTCCGACTCAAGCAATTACAATGGGGATCGAAACAATTATGGAAAGTAAAGAAATTATTTTACTTGCTTCAGGTGAGAATAAGGCTGAGGCGGTTAAGCGATTAGTTGAAGGTGAAGTAACTGAAGACTTCCCCGCTTCGATTTTACAAAAACACCCGCACGTAACAATTGTGATTGATGAAGCAGCTGCTTCATTACTAAAATAGTCAACAACAAAACGCTTAGACCAAAATCTAAGCGTTTTTTATTTGATTATTGACCTATTCTTCTTCTATTTTGATTTTTAATAAGTACACTAAATCATCTTGTTTAATTATTTGTTCAACTGATGCTGCATCCTTTAAATTAACCGTCCTGATTGAATGATTGGTTGTTTCCCTGTACACGGCTAAAATTGTAGGTTCGCCAGTTTTTATTTCAATCGACTCCTGCTCATTTATAATTTCAAAAGAACTGATTACTCCCTCTTGGGGGTTGCGCTCAATAACTCCACGACCGCTTACTCCTGGAGCGTATAGGATCGCTAGTAGATCAGCTGAATCTAAAGTAACTAGCGCAAATCCCAAATGTCCTTCATCCGCTTCATTTAAACTATTTCCATAATTTAAGCTAATTAACGGATCAGCTTGTTTAACTCCATCTACATAGCTGTCCACCCAAAGATTGACCCACTTATTTTCCGCTTCTGGTAAGGTAAATTCAAAATCAAATATGTTTCCTAAGCTCAGATCTTCAAATGTTTCAACATAATTAGAATCTTGGTTGACTCTAAGTGTAGCGACATTATTATTCTTGCTCGTACAACCAGCACTTAAGATTATAATTAAGAATAAAATAAGAACAAAAACAAACTGTTGCTTTTTCAATTTAGCACTCCTTCAGTCTTTTTGAATTTTCTACCTGTATCATAGCATAGCCAGACCAATCTTTCGATTAGATTATTAATTTTTCATTAAATCAATTGAAAACAGTTGCTTTTTTTGTATGAGCGTTTTAAAATGGACGTAGGTTAAAAAGTTGGTCTAGGGAAACTTTTTAGGTGTACCGAACATTAATAGTTAATATGTTACTAAAAAGCTGACCTTAGGGAGCACTTAATTCAACAATGATTTTTCAGAAAAGAAGGGATTTTTATGATGGATGGAAATATACTGCTTGCTTTTGGCTTAACTTTATTTGCAGGTTTAGCAACAGGGATCGGGAGTTTGCTTGCATTCTTCACCAAAACAACGAATACCAAATTTCTCTCATTTGCACTTGGTTTTTCAGCAGGTGTCATGATTTACGTATCAATGGTTGAGATCTTTTTTAAAGCAAAAGATACTTTAGTCGGTGAACTGGGCGAAGTACAAGGCTCATGGATTACTGTAATTAGTTTCTTTGGCGGAATGTTTTTAATCGGTTTAATTGACCAGTTAATTCCACAGGAAGGTAATCCGCATGAAGTTAAAAAGGTTGAAGATATGGCGAAAAAACCTTCAACACTTAAAGATAAGAAACTATTAAAAATAGGAACATTCACAGCACTAGCAATTGCGATTCATAATTTTCCCGAGGGAATTGCAACATTTACAGCGACGCTTCAAGACCCTGCTTTAGGAATTCCAATTGCAATCGCTGTTGCGATTCATAATATTCCAGAGGGGATTGCTGTTTCAGTTCCGATTTATTATGCAACTGGCAGTAAACGAAAAGCATTCAAACTGTCGTTTTTATCAGGCTTAGCTGAGCCTGCTGGAGCAATTATTGCCTATTTATTATTAATGCCGTTCTTAACAGAGACACTTTTTGGCGTTATTTTTGCCAGTGTAGCAGGAATTATGGTGTTTATTTCACTTGATGAATTAATTCCTGCCGCTAAGCGTTATGATGAAACGCACACATCGATTTATGGTGTAATTTCTGGTATGGCGGTAATGGCTTTAAGTTTATTATTAATGCTATAAGAATGAATTTCATAATTACTTATTTGAGTATAAAACACGAACAATTGAGTTAGAGCTAGCACTCGTGATTTCCACTCTAGGCGGACGCTTTCCGCGGGATCGGCCTCAGCTAATTGATAAAAGCTTTCCAAGCTTTTATCACTGGATCTTCGGACGCGATCTGTTCCCGCTGGAGTCGCCGCCTGCCGTTCCAATCACTTGATTGGGCTTCTTTATTTACGTATGATATTGAATTTTAATTTGTAATCATTCGTGTTTTTAATTAGATTTTTGTATTATGAAATCAACTCATAAGTAAAAAAATAGCCTTTGTCCTTGTTAATAAGTGACAAAGGCTATTTTTTTATTCCGGGCTAATTTCATGAACACGATAAAACTCATACAACGACGTCGGCACTTCTTTAATAAAACGTGACATCCCGCCAATCGCAATTAAGGTCAAATCATGCATTGCTCGTGTACAAGCAGTGTATAAAATGTAACGCTCCAATTCATTTAGATATTGATGTGCTGATGCATCATAAACGATCACGCCATCAAACTCAATCCCTTTTGCTAAATAAACAGGAATGACATGGATTCCTTCTTTAAATGTATGCGTTTCTTGATCAATTAACTGAACTTGTTCATATGATTTTGACAACAATTCCGCTAACTCTCGTGCTTCATCCATTGTTTTTGTAATCACCGCAATATGCGGGTATTTACGATTCAAGTAGTTATCAATACAATCATATAGCTTATACTCAGCGATCGTATCATTATCTAGCTCATAGACAATTGGTCTATTTCCATCACGATTAAATGGTTCAATTTGGTTCCCATCTTCAATAAAAGCACGGGTGAACTCAACAATTGGCTGTGTCGATCGATAACTTCTCATTAATTTAATTTGCTCAGTTTTTTCAATCGCGCCCTCAGTTAAAATATTATCGGTTAAACTATGGTAATAAATCGCTTGATTAACATCTCCTAACAATGTCATCCGACTATTTGGATAAATATACGTTAAATAGCGGAGTTGGAACGTTGAGTAGTCTTGTGCTTCATCTAGGATGATATGTTTAATTGCACGATTTTCTTCAAATCCGACAATCATTTTTTCAAAATAAAGAAATGGCGTTGCGTCTTCCCACGTTAGATTATTAGCCTTAAAACTCTCCTTCGTAAACCTAGCCAACTTCAACCAGTCTTGCTCCGTTAACCCTTGACCAGGGTCCGTTTGATCAAATAATTGCATATATGTCCGCTTCGTATTGACAAAAGCAAACTGTTTAATTTTATCCCGCAACGGCTTCACTCTTCGTTTAACCACTTTTCGTTTTAAATAAGATAACTCAAGATCCGCTTGCTGATAATCTTCGAGTTGTTCACGGACTTGATTTTCCATTTTAGCAAATACATCTTGAAGTTCTTCCTTATCTAATAATTCAACTTCATCCTCAACCCAGTCTTCTTTAACCCATTTACGCTCTAGCTGAGTGAGTTTTTCCAAAATCATTTCTGCAACTTTTTCTAAACGCAGCTGAATTGACACATGTTCAGGGAACTGATAAAAAGACTTCGCAAGCTCATCTTTCGTGAAAATAATTTGATCACGGAAACGAATATTTCTAAACTGAAATCCATCATTCAACAATTCTTTCAAATACGTATCTACTCGATTAAGGAAATGTTCGCTCGATTTATAGCGTATCCCTGATAATCGGGACCATGTATCTGTTTCCGTTTCAGAAAAAACAACTTCAATCTGTTCAAATGGTGATTCAACAGTAAACCGAGAACGCAATTGTTGCTCAACATAATGATAAAAGGTCATTTGTTTAATATTCTGCTCACCTAAGTCAGGTAAGACTCGAGAAACATAGCTATTAAACAACGGGTTCGGTGAAAATAAAATCATTTGATCTGCCGTTAGCGTCTCACGATAGCGATAGAGCAAATAGGCAACACGTTGTAAGGCAGCCGATGTCTTTCCACTACCTGCAACGCCCTGAACAACTAGAAACTTACTTGTTTCATTACGAATAATTTTGTTCTGTTCTTGTTGAATGGTTGCAACAATACTGCCCATTTTGGAGCTCGCAAATTGGCCAAGCACATTTTGGAGCATCTGATCACCAATTGTTAAACCCGTATCAAACATTCCTGTTAATTCGCCTTGTTTGATCACATACTGGCGCTTCAGCTCCATCTCCCCTTCTATATCACCATCAATTGTTTGGTAAGAGGCAGGTCCTGGTGAATAATCATAATACATACTCGAAATTGGTGCGCGCCAATCATAAATCAGAAAATCATCCTCATTTTGATCCATCAATGAGGATGTTCCAATATAGATCTGTTCCCTTTCACTACTTCCTTTTTCGGTAAAATCAATCCGCCCGAAATATGGTTTTTCCTTTAAGTCTAAAAGCTTATTCAACTCATTAGCTAATTGACCGTGACTCCGCTCTCTTTCCGATAAAAACTCAGCTTGTTGCTTCAAGCTTGCTTGCGTTTCGATCGCATCATCCAACTCGGTCAAGTTAACGGTCACATCATCCCAAAAATCTTTTCGAATGCCAATCACTCGTTCTTTAATTAACGCCATATATTTTTTTAAGCGCTTGATCTTATCTTCAATATAAAATCCGATTTCTTCTACTCGGTTATATTCTTCTTGCCAATCTTGATCTTGTTTTGGCATTATCTTCACTCCTATCTGACAAACAACATACTTTAACTTAATCTGAATTTACCCTATATGATATGTCATTATCCATGAAAAAACGATAAATGTCTATCATCCAGCTGTAAAGAGAAATAATTTTTTAAAATAAAGAATCACGATTCAAAGGAGTTGAACTTCTTCGAATCGTGATAAACTAACTAAATCAGGTCTAAATTTTTTCACCAACTTTACGTTAGTTTTGCAGCTACTTTCTGAAAGGTAAGTTTGAGAAGCTTTGATACAGTAAATTGTATCACTATT
>NZ_BAABDL010000124.1:0-6372 GCF_039539605.1 Amphibacillus indicireducens
TAACTGGCATTCACTTTTGGCAATTTAATGGGCAAATCACCTATAAAAAATCAAGTTATGAATAATGCAGGTCAAATAATTTAGAATTTTTATTTATATTAGCACGTTTAAAAGAAATGTCAACATTATTTTTTCAATTTATGATTACTGTTAACTATGCAGTAATCGCATTTTAAGCTTAATAATTCTTCTATAACTAAACAGATAAGATTGATTAGAGTCACTAATTTTGATACCTCTCCTACATTACCATCTAGACCTACCTTTAGAACCAACTCCCATAAACCCGAAATGAAAAATTTATTTCTTATTCCTTTTTAAAAGCTTCGGTTCATAGTTTGATATGACTTCAAAAACTTCATCTCCTGTTGCAAATAAATGATGTTCAACATCAGGATAGAATTGTTTATTTGCTATTGGATGTTGGTCGAACTCCCTAATATAATCAGAATTTAAAACCTTTAAAAAAGAAAACGATTTTGCATCTCTTTCTTTCGCTTGGTTCATTTGTCTATTTCTTAAAAATGCATCACCTAGTTCAGTATTGTATCTAAAAGCCCAAACGACATATTCTAGTGGACAGACATGTTCAGGGTCATCATAAATAATATCTAGTAAATAACCTTTTTTATTTTCTAAACTTATTTTTAACATATGATTTTTCCGAATAATTTCTTGAATACCTACATCATGATTATCCCAATCACTAGGGCTATTATTGGGGTAGTAAGTCATTAATTTTTCTCTTTTATTTGAATTCATTATATTTATCACCTCGAGTAGTTATGGAAACCTTATGTTATCTGTCATATGGTGGCTACCTGAATATGACGAATTCTAATCTCTTATTGAGTTTGATCTATAATAAGTAACCGTTCTCCCTTCAGATGTTTTTATATAATGTCTATTACCTACGCTACGCTCGGAACCAGGCATCCTTTAGAAAATCTCTCCATGCTTGATTTTGCCCTCCTGACTTCAGCTAATTATTCACATGATTTCTACTACCTGTGTGCCTTGCACCAGATTTTATTGAGCCTCAAGTTGTTAGTATCCTGGACCACATTGAATTCTATAGTCATAAAGACTTACTCTTTATAGTGTATAGATCCATAACAAATGGTCGGCAATCAATTGGAGCAGCTGATGTTACTGGTGGAAACAAACCTATTAGTGTTATTAAAACAACTGAAAAAGCTAAAATATTGAATATTTTTCTCATGTAAGATAACTTTCCTTTTTATTTAGCTTATTGAGCCTTTATTGTCACTTTATATAGTTTATTTTCAATTATCAATAATATTGTGATTTTTCTGACGATTTCAGTTTACTCAAATTAAAAAATCTGCTCTAATCCTATTTAAGATTTGATCAAGCAGATTTTTAGTGTTATTAGAATGAATCAATTGTTGCAGTCTGTTGCTTGACTGTTTCTTTCGTTGGCTTTGTATTTGTCTGTGACAGCATCAAACGAATCCGATTTAATTGATTAACGAGTGAAGCTCCTGGATCATAGTCAATCGCCGTAAGATTTGCTTTGGGATGTTGTCGTTTGATTTCTTTCATCATCCCTCGCCCAACCACGTGATTAGGTAAACAGCCGAATGGTTGCATGATAATCACATTATTGACATCTCCTTTTAAAAACTGAACGATTTCACCTGTTAAATACCAACCTTCTCCCGTATGATTTCCAATTGATAAAATCGTTTTCGCTCCTTCTGCTACTTTATAAATCGATTCAAATGGTTCAAAGCGAATAGAATTATGAAGTGCTTGATTCATTGGTTTTTCAATTTGTTCAAGTATTTCTATCACTAATTTAGAGAGCCACTTTTTTCCTTTGTTAAAACCTAAATGATCTGCACGCCATTGCATATTATAGAGTGTGTAGTTAATAAAACCACTTAGTTCTGGACTAACAACTTCAGCACCCTCTTTTTCTAATAAGCTAACAATATCATTATTAGCCGTCGGTGAATACTTTACCAAAATTTCTCCGACAATCCCAACTTTAGGTTTTTCTTGATCATAGATCTGTATTTGGTCAAAGTCTTTTATAATTTGTTTCACATGTTGATTAAACCGTTTAAGTTTAGCTTCCTTTAGATTTGATTGGACACGCTTAATCCATTTTTGATGTAATTGATTAACACTGCCTGATTCCTTTTCATAAGGGCGTGTTTGATAAACAAGTTTTTGAAATAAATCACCATAAAGCATTGCTAGGCAAAGCCTTTTTACTAAAGATAATGTTATATTTAGGCCACTTTTTTCAGTCCCCTTATTTCCAGCTGTTAATGGAACAACTGGAATATTAGCAAACCCTGCATCTTTTAAAGCCTTTCTAAGCAATGGGATATAGTTACTTGCGCGACATCCTCCACCCGTCTGTGTCAATAACACAGATGTATGATCAAGATCATATTGACCACTTTTCAATGCATCGATTAATTGACCAATCGTGATAATAGCAGGGAAGCAAGCATCGTTATTAACATAAGTTAAACCTTGGTCAATTCCTTGTTTACCCGTTTCATCTGTTAACTGGACAACATTATAACCCGATGCACGTAAGGCCTCATCGATAAGACCCTCTTGATGAATTGGACTTAATAATGGCAATAAAATTGTATGTGTTGCTTTTTTATCTTTTGTGAAATTTATCTTTTCTACTGGTTGTTTTATCTTTTTAAACGCATGGCCTTCTCGCTTTTGAATGGCTGCTTTAAGTGAACGGATTCTAATTCTAGCAGCACCCAAGTTAGTCACTTCATCAATTTTCAATTGAGTATAAATTTTTCCTTCACTTCGTAATATTTCCTCAACTTGTTCAGCAGTAATCGCATCAATACCACAACCAAATGAATTAAGTTGAACAAGTTCCAATTGATCAAATTTTGTGACAGCTCTTGCAGCTGCATAAAGGCGAGAATGATAGGTCCATTGATTAATCACCCTTAAATGGTCAACAGACTCTAGGTGACTCACGCTATCTTCTGTTAAAACGTGAAAACCTTCCTGAGTCAGAACATTAGCAATACCGTGATTAATTTTCGGATCAATATGGTATGAGCGACCAGCGAGAACAATTGCTTTTTCTCCCGTTTGAGCTAACTCTTTTAATAAATTCTCCCCTTGTTTTTGAATATCTTGACGGTAACGTTCTATTTCTTGCTCTCCAGCTTGATAAGCATCTTTTACTTCTTGCAAAGTAATCCGATAATCCTTTAAAATTTGATGGAGAACATAGTGAACATGTTTTGGCTTCATTAAATTTAAATGAGGGGTATAGTAGTTAACTGTTTGATCGATAATTGAATCAATATTATTTTTAATCACACTTGGGTATGAAATAACAACGGGACAATTATAGTTATTGACCACTGAATCATCTTCTTGTTTTTCATAATTAATACTCGGATAAAAAATAAAATCAGGATCTTGATCAATTAGCTGATTGATATGGCCATGCATCATTTTAGCTGGAAAACAAACTGTATCATCTGGCATTGAGTCAATGCCACTCTCATATATTTTTTTAGAAGACTTCCTCGATACCTGAACATGAAAACCTAAGTGAGTAAAGAAAGTAAACCAAAGTGGATAATGCTCATACATATTTAACCCTCGAGGTAAACCAACTACTCCCCTTGCTTCCTCTTTATCGATTGGTTGGTAATCAAAAAGACGCTTGTATTTATAATTATATAAATTGACTTTTGAGCTTACATTTGGATACTGTGCTTTCGCTCCTTTTTCACAACGGTTTCCAGTAATAAAACGTCGACCATCAGAAAAAATAGAGATCGTTAAGGCACACCTGTTTTCGCATAACATACACCGGGCATACTTCTTTGTCAGTGAAAAGTTTTCGATTTCTTCAGCTGTAAGAAGTGTAGATACGCCCTCTGGCTCTGATTGTTCATATGCAATCAGAGCTGCCCCGAACGCACCCATTAATCCAGCAAGATTTGGACGAATCACTTCGCGTTTCGAAATCTTTTCAAACGCTCGAAGTACAGATTCATTATTAAAAGTGCCACCTTGACAAACGATTCTCTTTCCTAATTGACTTGGTTCTTTTACTTTAATAACCTTATATAAAGCATTTTTTATTACAGAAATAGAAAGACCCGCAGATATATCTGCAATAGATGCCCCTTCTTTTTGCGTTTGCCTTACTTTGGAATTCATAAACACAGTACAGCGCGAACCTAGATCAACTGGAGCTTTTGCTTTCAATGCCACCTCGGCAAATTCTTCTACTGTTGTATTCAATGACTTTGCGAATGTTTCAATAAAAGAACCACAGCCTGAAGAACAAGCTTCATTTAACTGAATTGACGTTAATACACCATCTTCAATCGTCATTGCCTTCATGTCTTGACCGCCAATATCGAGAATAAAATCAACACCCGGTTGAAAGTGATTAGCTGCTTTATAATGACAAACTGTCTCAACTTCACCTTGATCAATTTTTAGAGCATGCTTGATTAAAGACTCGCCGTAACCTGTACTCACCGCTCGACTAATATAGACATCTTCAGGCATGTCTTGATAAAGTTTTAATAAAATATCCATTGTCTTTTTAAGTGGATCACCATCATTTGAATCATAAAAGGTCCACAAGACATCTCCAGAAGGATTGATTGCGACAGCCTTTGTCGTTGTTGAGCCGGCATCAATCCCCAAAAATATCGATCCTTGGTAATTTGATAATATGGCTTGATTAACAGTTGCCTTTTTATGACGGGCTCGAAAAGTGGCTAACTCTTCTTCATTTTCAAATAGCGGCTCAAGTGCATGAATCGGCTGAAGTACTTGAAGTTGTTCTGAAAACAACTTTTTCTTTAGCTGATGAAAACTCGTTTGTTTTTCATTTTTCGCATCAAGTGCAGCACCAATCGCAACAAAATACTGTGAGTTATCTGGAAAAATAACTTGATCCTTTGTTAATTTTAATGTTTCAATAAAGCGCTGTCTTAATTCACTTGAAAAGTTCAGTGGGCCACCAAGCAGTGCTACATTCCCTTTAATTTTACGACCAGAAGCTAACCCTGTAATCGTTTGATTGACAACTGCTTGAAATATTGAGGCTGCAATATCTTCTTTTCTCACGCCATCATTAATCAATGGTTGAACATCACTTTTAGCAAACACACCACAGCGAGATGCGATGGGATAAATTTTTTGATAGGTTTTTGCTAACTCATTCAATCCGCTTGGATCTGTATCTAACAATGTTGCCATTTGGTCGATAAAAGCACCGGTTCCACCAGCACAAGATCCGTTCATACGTTGATCGAGCGTTCCCTCAAAGAATGTAATCTTTGCATCTTCCCCACCTAGTTCAATCGCAACATCCGTTTCTGGAATCCATCGTTCGACTGTTTTAGTACAAGCAATTACTTCTTGAATAAAACTTATTTCTAATACTTCTGCTAAAGCCATACCACCTGAACCAGTAATTTTCAATTGAATCGGTTGATTATGAAAAACCTCTGTTGCTTCATGCAATAGTTCTTTAATTGCTTGTTTTATATCGGAATAATGGCGTGCATATTTTTTAAATAATATTTGTTCATGACGATCGATGACAACAAGTTTAATCGTCGTTGAACCAACATCAAATCCTGCATATACCATTTTCCCCATACAATCCCCTCCTTATAAAATCTTTCTTTTTTACGATGCCTTTCATTATAAAACGAAACTTCAATCAGTGGGCGTTAGGCCTACAGGATGTAAGTCATGCAAGTCCTTTCGATGGAGTGAGTAATCGCAACCCCAGATGTTGGGACTGCGGTTACCAATGTTGTCAAGTTAATACGCCGCTACAGAAAAACACTACGCTTTCCATGGGCGTGGCTTGAGCTATTCCCATAGGACAAGGAAAGCTTCGTCAGCGAGACATCGCACGAAGAAAATTGCTTTTTATTTTCGAGGAGTCTCCATATTTTTCTTTCGCTGACTAATCACTTTATATATATTAAACTTTACTAACCTGACAACATTGCTGCGGTTACTCGTCCCACCGAAGACATTGGTGAAAACGCTTGTGTGGCCAACGTCGTGTTGGGCCGGGTGAATCAAGACATTAGCTCACCTGATCTCCCGCCTAAATTGATTTACTTCTTTCCTTTATTTTAAGGCAGGCATTTTACAGACGGTTATCTGTAATAAAAAGTAAAAGTTTTCATTTGCAAACAGAATTCCACTCATTATCTTTTAATAATAATTGATTGCTAGCTATTTCACAATTTTTTCTTACATTCTATTATAAAGAAACTATTAAGTAGTGTCTACTGAACAAATACTATTCTTCTAAAATAGTCTGTCTTAGAGTGGGAATAATCAATTTTAATCCCA
>NZ_BAABDL010000125.1:0-35335 GCF_039539605.1 Amphibacillus indicireducens
TAACTGGCATTCACTTTTGGCAATTTAATGGGCAAATCACCTATAAAAAATCAAGTTATGAATAATGCAGGTCTAGATTATATTGATCTGAAAAACTAGTTAAAATGCCTTCAACAATTGTTGCTTGAATTTGTTCATGATCTTGAACAAAGAGCTCAATACTCGCATCTGTATCTTCCGTTAAATAAAAAGCTAATAATGTCTGGTAAGAAAATTGTTCAGGAATTGTGATCACTGCTAAAACTTCATCAGTAGCTAACGCGGCTTCTGCTTGCTCCTGATCATCATTTTCTTTCAGATCGATCAAATCACTCAGCTCTGGAGAACGAAGAATGGTTTCTAAGCTCAATGCTGGGTCAATGGTTCCAGCACTCGTAATGATTTGTTCAATAGCTTGTTCTGGCAGTCCTTCGGTAATTAGATCCTCTCGAAATTGCTCAAGATCCTGTTCGAGATCATTTTCAATGATAAGGGCAACAGGAACGGGATCCATATCAGTCGTGCCAAACATAATACTACCTAAGGCAAAGCCTAATATCGCAATCAAAACCATTGGCATAACAAGTAAGATCAGGACTTCGGAACGGTCACGAGAAATCGTTAAAAAGTCTTTCCTAATTAAATTCCACATCCGCTAAAGCCTCCTAGTCTCTTAATTTTCTTCCGGTCAAGTGGAGGAAGACATCCTCTAAGGTTGGCGTCTGAACATGAACACCCTTAACTTTCACTTGACTTGCATTAGCGATCTCAAAAATATCAGCAAATACATCAGCACCTTTTGAGACAATCACTTTATAACCTGTATCAACCTCAGCAATTTGCTGAACCAATGAGTGTTCATTTAATTGATCAATGAACTGTTCTGATTTTTGATGAACTTCAATTAAAATTGTATCCTCACTTGATAAAATACTTTTTAATTCCTCTTTAGTACCTGAAGCAATGATCTGACCGTGATCCATAATATAAACACGATCACAAAGTCTCTCAACTTCCTCCATATAATGGCTCGTGTACAAAATACTCATACCCTTTTTACGATTTAATTCACGCACCATCTCTAAAATATGGCTTCTTGATTGTGGATCAATACCAACTGTTGGCTCATCCATAATCAATAACTCTGGTTCATGCATGAGCGAAACGGCAATATTAATTCTCCGCTTCATCCCACCTGAATAATTTTTGACTCGCTCTTTCTTTCGATCAGTTAACCCAACTAGTTCCAAAACTTCATCGATTTTGTTTTTTAATTTTTCACCTGATAGTCCATAAGTTTTACCAAAGAAATGCATATTTTCATAGGCAGTTAATTCTTCATAGAGTGCGATTTCTTGTGGAACGACACCGAGAACTGGACGAATTACATCCGGCTTTTTTAACACATCGCCACCTTTGAATCGAATATCACCACTTGTTGGTTGTAATAATGTTGAAATCATTGAAATCGTCGTGGATTTACCAGCACCATTTGGACCAAGTAAGCCGACTGATTCCCCTTGATCAAGATATAAATTTACCCCATTAACCGCAGTTGTCGTTTTAAATTTTTTGTGTAAATCATTAACTTGTAGCATTGAAACACCCGCTTTCCTTTTTTAGCTTAATTTAAGTCTACATAAAAAAAGATAGTGTCACCACTATCTCCAGTCATTAATTATTTAGTTAACCATGACCTCAGTCATTTTCTTAAACAATCTGATGGCGAACAGCATAAATTGCTAGTTGAGTTCGATCGCGCAATGCTAATTTATCTAAAATAACAGAAATATGATTTTTAACTGTCCCAATTGATAAAAAAAGCTCCTCTGCAATTTCCTTGTTGCTTAACCCTTGACCGACGCCAACGATAATATCAAGCTCTCGCTCCGTTAATGTTGGATCCGCTTCTTGACGTCGCTCACTTGCTATTAGAGCTGGAAATACTTTTGCTGCCACTTGATCTTCAATTGACAATCCACCTTGTAGACAGCTTCGGATCGAACGAATTAATTCCTTCGCATTCGCGTTTTTCAACATATAGCCATTCGCCCCATTTTTAAGTGCCTCTAAAGCATATTCCTCATCATTAAAGGTTGTTAAAATCAAAATTTTCATTTCTGGCCAATTTTTCTTGATTTCACGCATCGCTTCAAGTCCCGTCATTTCAGGCATGCGAATATCTAATACAGCTAAATCAAACTGAACTTTACGGCAAAGTTCAATCGCTTCTTTACCATTGTTCGCTTCTCCATTTACCTTAAGTTCCGGGTCAGTTTCAATCATCATTTTCAAGCCTTGCCTGACGAGCACTTGGTCTTCTGCTAATAAAATTGATACCATCTTTATTCTCCTTCTTCCATAGGAAATGTTCCGATTAAACGAAACTCACCTTCAACTTGATTTATTTTTAACGAGCCGTTTAATAGTTCTAGTCGTTCGCGCATTGCCTTTAGCCCAAAACCTTCTTCAATCTCAACTTTCTTTTTCAAAGGGTGACTAATTTGAAAACGGAAAAATCGCCCTCCAAGAAAGTTAAATTCGATGCTCGCTTGTCTCTCATTACTATGACGCATCATATTTGTTAAACCTTCTTGCACCGAGCGATAGAGAGCAACTGACTGATCATTTGATAACGGGACAGACAGGGCACCTGATTGAACGTGAAACGACACACGCAGATGACTCTCCGACTCCAATTTCCGAATTAACTGAATCACCGCAGTCAACCCTGTTGTTTCTTCCCTTCTCAATGTTTTAACCGCTTCTCTTGTTTCATCTAAACTGGTTTGTGCAAGGATTTTCAGTTGATCAAATTTTTCCTGAAAAATTTGATCTGGAGCTTGAAGTCTGGCCACTTCGAGTTGCATCAATAGTGCTGTTAATCGGTGACCGACTGAATCATGAATATCACGGGCAACTTGGTTCCGCTCTTCTTGGCGAACAACCTTCTCTTGAATAACCGTCTGACGTTTTAACTGGCGATATTCAGTTTCAAGTTGGATGTAGCTATCATTTAATTGTGTGTTGATTTGATTCGTTCGTCGCCAAATATAAAGTAAAAATCCGATAAATATAATCAGCAAACTAAAATAACTAATCATAAAGGGGTCAAAAATGAGCAAATAAGGAAAGATGACAATTAGATACTGAACAAAAAGCTGGAGATAGAGCCGCCAGCCTTGTAAGTGATCAACCGTATGTTTTGCAATCACTAAAATAATCAACAAAACTAAGCCATTAAAAGTTTGTGAACTGAAGGTGAAGAAAACAAATAAAGCAAGGGCTAATAATACCATTTGTAATTGTCTTGGTTTATTTTTTGTTAAGGGTAAGCAAAAGTAAAGCATAAAAAAGAGCGCACTTAAGATGATCGTCATTGGATCAAGCTCTGTCATGTCGCTCTTTGTAAATGCTGCTATACCCCAAACGGTTAATAAATAAAGTAAATGAAACCAAAATGTTGGCATACCGATCAATCCTTCAAGACTCATTTACTATTATTTTAGCATAGAAATTGATTTTGTTTGTTAAGTTTAGCCACTATTTATTTGTACCGGTTAATTAGTTTGTTCTAATTATCACCTGATTCGTTTCAAAACCTAGTCTTGCTTGTAATTCCTCTGTTATTGTTAGTTGGATTTCAGTTCCAGGTGTCAGGTCAGTATAGATTAGCCCATAACCAGTAACGACTGTGCCATCACGCCATGTTTCTTCAGCTGGCTCTGGAGTGACTTCAAGAATGTGTTCATGATAAGATTCACCACTTATTTGACCTTGTTCAAAAATTTCACTTGGTAACAAGCTCATCTCTGGTTGCTGTTGAGACAAGCTGATTTCAATTTGATCAGCTTCGACTTCCAAGACACCACTTACAGGAATATCAACGTCACTTACGCTCAATCTGTATTGCCATTGATCCTCTGCGAATGCATTAAGTTGTTCTTCACTAAAATAGCTAAGGATTTCTACTACTTGCTCTTCATGCAATCTAAAGCGTTCATCTAAGTCAGCATCCGGTACTGTCTCTGCACATATTTGTTCTTGCAAATCTTCATTTTCTAGTTCTAATTCTGTTATTTTTACTTGAAACGCTTGATTCTGCTGTTCTAGTTCCAACACTTTTTCTTCTAATACTTCATCTTCATCAGTTACACTTGACGTTTCATTATTACAACCTACGAGCACAAACATTGTTAAAAACATCACAAGAATAGCTAATTTTTTCTATGCAAATTAACCCTCTCCAGTCTAAATATGTTAAATTAATTATATGCTAGTTTTCCCCATGAGTAAAGGCGCTAAATAACTTATTTAGCGCCTTTAAAGATCAATTATTCTTTTTCAATATCCAGTGTACTTCTCACCGTATCAATTGGTCGTACAACTGATTCGATCTGTTCACGTTTTGGCTCTAAAAATGGTGGTAACGACAATTTTTCACCTAAAGTTTCATATGGCTCATCGCCCATAAAACCTGGTCCGTCTGTTGCCCACTCGAATAAAATATGCGGCGTGACTCTTGCATATAATGATTCAAAGAAATGTCGGTCAACGTAGCCAGATGTTTGGAGGCCGAACATCGGTAAATAATTAATCCATTCATCCAAAGCTTCGCGATCGTGGACTCGAAATGCAAGGTGGTGCACCGTTCCATAACCTTGTCTACCGTCTGGTAAAACTTGATTATGCTCAACAACAATTTGTGCGCCATTTCCACCTTCTCCAACTTCAAACAAGTACTGGTCACGATTACTGTCAATTTCTTTGAAGCCTAAAACTTTTTCTAAAACTTGCTTAAAGTAATCAAAGTTACTAATCCGAATATGAACGGGACCTAACCCAGTAATTGCATACTCAAGCGGAATAGGACCTTTTTTCCATGGTGCCCCTGATTCGACACCTTGGTTATTTTGATCAGAAATTAATTGGTAATGTTGGTCATCAAAATCAACAAAGTTAATCACCTTTTTACCAAATTGCTCTTCGATACCATCATGCTTAACATCAAGACGATCAAATCGTTTTTCCCAATAACTGATCGCCTCATCTGTTGGTACACGGAATCCTGTTCGAAAGATTTCATTCGTTCCATGTGTTCCTTTTGGAATCCCAGGAAAGTCAAAGAAGGTCATATCTGTTCCAGCATTTCCTTCGTCATCAGCAAAGAACAGGTGGTATGTTTGAATATCATCCTGGTTAACTGTTTTTTTAACTAAACGCATCCCTAACACAAATGTGAAAAATTGATAATTTTTTTCTGCACTACTCGTAATTGCTGTCACGTGGTGAATTCCTTTTAATTCACTAACCATTATTATTGCCCCCTATAATTGTATTCCGTACTTTTGATAAATTATCTTTAATTCGAGATAATTATAACACGCTTCTTTTTAACTCGTCAATCATTTCGTTTCCACAGTTATATTTCCCTAGTTTTCCAACAGTAAACTAAGCACTCTTGATTTAATCTATATTATGACATGAATCGTCGATCACATTCATAGATTCATTTAATGGATTGTTTCAAAACTTACGTCTACTGTTAGATAATATGGAGTTCTTTCAATCGAATTGTTCGATTATTGATTGATCATTTTGGTATAATAATCTAAATAATGAGTGGAGGTTTTTTGCATGGATATATTAGAGCGACAAAAGGATTATTTTTATTCAGGGATCACACGCCCTTACCAATATCGTAAAAAAGCATTGAACCTATTAAAAGCATCGATCAAAGCAAATGAAGAAAAACTATTAAAAGCACTGCAAACCGATCTAAATAAGTCTGATTTTGAAGCATTTACAACCGAGATCGGGATTGTTTATGCTGAAATTGATTTTGTCTTAAAAAACTTAAAAAAATGGATGAAGCCCAAACGTGTGAAAACACCATTAACACACATTGGTTCTGTCAGCAAAATTTATCCTGATCCGTATGGTGCTTCATTAATCATTTCGCCTTGGAACTATCCGTTTCAGTTAGCAATGACACCACTTATTGGTGCGATTGCAGGTGGGAATACTGCCGTGATCAAACCATCAGAATTAACGCCAACAGTTTCAAATTTAATTAAAGAAATCATTAGTCAAACATTCGTTGAAGATTACGTTGCAGTGGGGCTAGGAGGGGCAGAAAAGAGTCAAGAATTGCTCAACATGCCGTTTGATTATATTTTCTTTACTGGAAGTGTAGCTGTTGGCAAAATAGTCATGGAAAAGGCTAGTCAACATTTAATACCGATAACACTTGAATTAGGCGGGAAAAGTCCAGTCATTGTTCATGAAGATGCTTCACTAAAACTTGCAGCTAAACGTGTCGCTTGGGGAAAATTCACCAATTCAGGACAGACATGTGTTGCACCAGATTATTTATTCGTCCATGAAAACGTCAAGGCACAGTTTTTAAACTACTTTACAGAAGCAATTAATCAGCTTTACGGTGATCACCCAGTTAATAACCCGAATTACGGAAAAATCGTTAACGATAAGCACTTCCACAGGTTGAGGGGTTATTTAAAAAGCGGAAAACTATATTACGGTGGTAAGGTCAACCCTGACAAACGAATCATTGAGCCTACTGTACTCGTCGATGTTGATCAAAACGATCCGATTATGACCGAAGAAATTTTCGGACCGATTTTACCAGTGCTTACGTATTCAAATTTAAATGAAGCCATTGATTATATTCGCAGACAGCCAAAGCCATTATCCTTTTACTTTTTCTCAGAGACGGCACACTACCAAGATACTGTACTTGAGCAAATTTCCTTTGGTGGTGGCTGTATCAATGACACACTTTATCATTTAGGCACACCACACTTGCCTTTTGGCGGTGTCGGAGAAAGTGGCATGGGCTCGTATCGTGGCAAGCATAGTTTTGACACGTTCACACACAAAAAAAGTATTCTCAAGCAATCATCAAGATTTGATTTCCCATTCCGCTACCCAAACTCAAAAAATGGATTGGAACGGGCACGTAAAATTATGAAGTAAACAAAAAAAGGTGTGAATGATCATTCTCAGATCACGCACACCTTTAAATTTAAGTTATTTCCACACCAACCAAAGAAGCTGTCACCATTAACGGCTCAATCCCCGCATCTTCCCACAATTGATAAACGTGATTGATCTCATCCACTGATTTAATAAAGGCAATTCCACAATCCCCTCCACCAGCACCTGATGTTTTCGCACCGCCAAATGGTGATGCAAGATCAATTAATTCAGATAGTTTTTGCGTCTCAATTGGCACATCTGCTTCGATTCCAAGTAAACGCAATGCACTACGATTAGCTTTGGTGCCTGCAATCAAACTGTCCGAATCACCACTTTGAAACCCAGCAATCATTTGTTCAACAGCCATCTGACTCGTCTGCAAAAACTGCTGATACAGATTCGGCTGCTTCGATTTTAAACGATGAACTTTTGCAACCATTGGAGCCGTTCTAGCCGTCTCCTGCGTCCAACCGACCAAAAAGTGAAGTTGATCCGGCTGTTTCAATGGAATAATTTTTAACCCAGGCCAATCCGCTTCGACGATCGTTTTAACAGAACACCCTTGATTCAATTTTTCCATTAACCAAACACTATCAAATGTCCGGTAATTCAACCAGCCACCATACGTAGAAGCCGCAATATCTGCACATGAACCATTACCCTGTGCTCTAAAATGAGCGATTGAAGCTAGTTTAAAAATCGTTAACTGATCAGCAATCCGTTCATGTTGATTAGAAAACTTTAGTAACGCCGTCAAAAATGCAACAGATAACGCTGCACTCGAACCTAGTCCATATTTCTTCCCTGAGCTTGAATCAAGTTCGCTTGTTACCTTAATATGAACAGGCGAATGCCCATCTGCATAAGCGTAAAATGTATCTAATATATGTTTGATAAATCTCAGCCGTGGATGATACTTTTTAAAAATAGCTTTGCCAAATTTCTCATTCCACTGCATATTAATTAAATTCATTTCCGGCAAATCTAATCGATTAAATGGACTCGTCTGAATCTCAACTGATAGATAACGATCAACTGCCACGACGATACTATCCTGATCAGGCTCTGTAATGGCATATTCACCCGCAATAAATAACTTCCCCGGTGCCCGAACTGTATAGCGCTCATCCCTCATCCCGATCTCCCCTATCATATCTCTAAATAATTCACACCCGGACCAACTTGGCAACGATAAATCTGTTGCACAACAGCTAACTTCATTAACTCAGCAAAAATTCGCTCTTCATCTTTAGGCTGACAAACTACTTTAACATTCGGTCCCGCATCAATCGTAAAATAAGCCTCAACCCCCGACTCCCGAAGTACCTGAACAGCCTCCATCACTTGTACCGTTGAACTTTGCCAATACATAAATGGTGGATTAGCCCCGAGCGTCGTCGCATGCATCCGGAGCGCGTTCCTTTCTAACGTCTCACCTAAGCGAGTAAAATCACGCTCAGCAATCGCTGCCTTCGCTTCAACTAAATCCGCAGCAACCGCTTCTAACCAACCAGCAAAAAACGGTGACGTCTCGACCGTCCGCTTCATACCCTCACGGCTCAATACCTTCTTCACCTCATGTGTCACCTCAACCGACAACACACGTAGATCCCAAGCCCCCTGTTCCAAGACAGGAACGGCATAACAATCCGAACCGTCAGCCAACTCACCCTTCTGCCACTCAACAAATCCACCGTAAATCGAACGACTCGCCGAACCCGACCCTTGACGCGCCATTTTCGACAACTCTTTTTCTGAAAAATTCACCCCAGTCGCCTTCATCGCCGCCGCAGCTAGTGCCGCATAACCTGACGCAGACGAAGCAAACCCAGCAGCCGTTGGGACGTGATTAACCGAGTCAATCAACGCATAACGCGACTCCCCAGTATAGCGACGAACCTTATCCATGAACAGACTCACCTTTTCTGTCTCACGTTGATCCATTTCCATTCCATCCAAAATAAACTGATCGCTCTTTAACTTTGAATCAAACTCAACCATTGTCTCAGTATAAAATTGATCTAACGTCATCGACAAACTATTATTAGTCGGTAAAAAAAGTGCTTCATCACGTTTTCCCCAATACTTTATCAATGCGATATTTGTATGTGCCCGTGCCTTAGCTTTCATAACTCATCACCTCATTCGCCACTTTACAATACCATGTTCGCGCAGCCCCGGCATTGACTAATGCATCCTCAACAACCTTAGCCTGACTAACCGAATCGACTAACGCAAACATACAACCACCTCGACCGCCACCTGTCAACTTCGCACCAAGCGCTCCAGCTTGCTTACTAACCTCAACATAATAATCAAGCCCAGGATCACTCACTCCTAGCGCTTGTAACTCTAGATGCGCCTGATCAAGTAGCTTACCTAACTCAACCAACAGACCCGATTCCATCACTTGACGCGCTTTTCTTGTCAACTGACCCAAATGGGCAATCCTTTTTCTTGTGACTACTTCTGCCCGTTGATACTGCTCCTTCACACTCGCCACCGACGCATGCGTATCACCAACTCGCCCAGTATCAGCCACAACCAAATGCAATGGCTCACCAATCTTCACCTGTTCAACATGATGCTCACGCTGAAAAAAGATCGGATGATCGTGTGTCGTCGCTTCTCGATCAATCCCACTTGGCGTCCCATGTGCATACTTTTCCGCCAAATCAACAAACCGCTTTAAAGTCTCTCGATTAAGGTTTTTTTTGAAAAAATTATACAAACCTCGTACTAAAGAAACTGCAATTGCTGCACTTGAGCCAAGTCCCCGTCCGATTGGAATCGAAGACTCAAGGTTAATTTGGAAATTCTCAACTGGCTGATTGAGTTGTTCACAAACTGACTTGACACATTCAGCCAAGCCTTTCATTTTATCTGGCATTTGTTCAAGTTCACCAGCATAAAAATCACTAATAAATTGTACCGTTCCTTCATATGATTTGACCATTGCTTTAACAATTAATGTATCAAATGGTATCGCAATCGCAGGCTCATTATAGACAACTGCATGCTCTCCCATTAAGATTAATTTACTGTGCGCTTGACCGATTGCGCTTTGTCTAGATGTTTTACCCATAATTCATTTTACCTCTCTTTAATTAAGCCGAAACATTCTCTATCTGCTTATTCTTCTATCAAACACGTTCTCTCCATCCACTCTATTATATTTTACTTACCGCCCTTAATCAACGATATCGACTAATCCCCATTACCTACCAACAAACCATAACCCCCATTAAAATTTTGAATCACCAAAACATACAAAAAATACAAGTAATTTAGTTAAAGATAGCACTCGTACTTCTCACTTTAAGCCGCACATTCTCTTCAAATCGCTTGGTTAATATGCTTATACGCTATATTAATATAACCTTGTTTCGATCTGTTCGTGTTTATATCTTAAAATTAGTTATTAGAGATTACATGACCTAAAAAATCATAGAATAAGAATAATTCGTAATGAACTTAAACTTCCAGACAAAATATAAATCTCCATTAAGTGATTGGAGCGGCGGGTGGCGACTCCAGCGGGAACAGCAAACGGTCTTCGATGGGACGAGTAACCGCAGTCCCACGAGTCCGAAAATCCTTATTGCGACACGTTAGTGGAGCAATAAGGAATGTTAGACTAAGACCGCCACGTCCTGTGGCAGATCTTTTGGTGGGACGAGTAACCGCAGTCCCAACGTCTAACTGACCCACATCCTGTGCGCCCGAGGCCGTGCCCGCGGAACGCGTCCACCCAGAGCGGAAATCACCGCGGTACCTCACAAAATGATTATTCGTATTTTATATCCATTATTTGAATCGCAAAACTGGCTTAATTCATAAAATTTTTAATTATGTTATTTCCGAATAGAATAAATAGTGTTATGATTTTAAATATGATTATTCCTAGGAGGACAAGTCGTGAAGAAAACATTAACATTAGCCGGCTCTGATTCTAGCGGCGGTGCTGGGATTCAAGCAGATTTAAAAACATTTCAAGAACACAACGTCTACGGAATGACGGCACTTACATCAATCGTTACAATGGTTCCAGAATCATGGAGTCACCAAGTTACACCAATCGACGTAAATTTAGTCGAACACCAATTAGAAACTGCTCTCTCAATCGGAATCGACGCAATGAAAACTGGCATGCTCGGCTCTGTTGAAATCATCGAACTTGGAGCAAAAAAGATAACAGAACATCATTTAAACAATATTGTTATTGATCCTGTTATGGTATGTAAGGGTGATGATGAAGTACTCCAGCCCGAAAATACCGTGGCATTGCGTGAGCATCTATTGCCACTTGCTACAATTACAACACCTAACCTCTTTGAAGCAGGACAACTTGCTAAAACAGGGCCAATCACTGATCTTGAAGGAATGAAACAAGCTGCCCAAATTATTATTGACTTAGGTGCAAAAAATGTCGTCATTAAAGGCGGTACTGCTCTTAACCACGATCAGGCGATTGATCTCTTTTACGATGGACATGAATTTTTAATTCTCGAAAAGAATAGAATAGAGACAACCTATACCCATGGGGCTGGCTGTACTTTTGCCGCAGCAATTACGGCTAATCTTGCTCAAGGGAAGTCTGTAAAAGAATCTGTCCTACAGGCAAAAGACTTTGTCCACGCCGCCATCAGATCCGGTTGGAGACTCAACCAATTCGTTGGCTCAGTCAAACACGGTGCTTTCAATCAATAATTAAATAAAAAAACCTCTGAATCCACAGTAAAAATTCAGAGGTTTTTTTAATCCTTAGCAGATTATTTTACAATTCGATGATAGGCTGGTTTTGGTTCACCTTTTTCATCTAATACGAACGGCCAGTTTTTACGGCCTTTAACTGGGAAATCATTTAACCAAGTATATGCATCTGATATACCCCAGAAAGTAACTGACGTTAAGTGTTCTTGATATTTTGTAAATAGATCAAAGAAACGCTCATAACGCTCAGCCTGAAGATGAAGCATCTCTTTTGTTGGTTCTTTCACATCTGTACGTTCATCACCAAACTCAAATACAGAAACGTCCATTTCTGTTACATGTAACTGTAAACCGAGCTCACTGTATCTCTTAATTGCAGCTTCGATATTTTCATAGCTTGGATCATAAAGATTCCAGTGTGCTTGTAAACCAACACCGTGAATTGGCACGCCTCGATCTAGTAAGCCTTTGACAAGCTGATAGATTTTTTCACGTTTATTTGGATGTGATTCGTTGTAGTCATTATAGAACAACAATGCATCAGGATCTGCTTCATGCGCATATTTGAAAGCGTAGTCAATAAAATCCTCACCGATAATATCAATCCATTTAGATTGTCGGTAAACTTGCTCTCCACGATCTTCTACAGCTTCGTTAACAACGTCCCATGCATGAATACGTCCTTTATAACGTGTGACTACCGCATCAATATGGGCTTTCATTCGTCTTAATAATTCATCACGTGACACATCATTTCCATTCTCATCTTCAAAAAACCACTTTGGCATTTGATTGTGCCAGACAAGTGTATGTCCACGTAATTCCATACCATTATCTTCAGCAAATTGAAGCATTTTATCTGCAACGTCAAAAGTAAAGTTACCTTGTTCTGGTTGCATGTGCATTGGTTTCATTTCATTTTCTGCTGTGATTGAGTTAAAATGCTTTTTCAATAACTCCTGATCATTCTCAATCGTCTCAGCATTAACAGCTGCTCCAACTAAAAATTTATCTTTAAAAGACTCTTTCAACGTTTTCATTATGTCAATTCTCCTTTAAACCAAAATTAGCGATAATCAGCTAAATCATGGTTCAGTTGTTTTGTCGAGTGATAAATCGTTTGATAAAGTTTAAATAGTTCGCGATATTTTGCAACATTTTCTGGGTTTGGTTGATATGTTTTTGTATAAGAGACGAAGTTTTCAGCACATTCAGCTAGGCTTGGATACCAGCCTGAACCAACAGCGGCTAAAATAGCTGCCCCCATACCTGGTCCTTGTTCGTTAGCTAATGTCACAACTTCAGCATTAAAGATATCTGCTTGTGTTTGGAGCCAAAGCTCACTCTTTGCACCGCCACCAATTGCAACAACTTTTGAGATATTCTTACCTTTGCTACGGAAAATTTCTACAGATTCATTTAAGCTAAATGTAATTCCTTCAATAACTGCACGGGCAAAATCGCCACGTTTATGATTTGCATGGACCCCAATAAAACTAGCTCGAATTGCACTATCTGGATATGGCGTTCTTTCTCCTACGATATATGGAGCGAAAAGCATTCCTTTTGCACCAACTGTTGAAGCTTCTGCTTCAGCAACAAGTTCATTAAATGAAATATCAGCCGCAAATGTATCCTTAAACCAACTTAAACTATAACCTGCAGCTAGCGTCACACCCATCGTGTAGTATGCATTAGGATCACCATGGTTAAAGTAGTGGACTTGACCTTGGAAATCCTTATCACCAGTTGCCTCATAAGATAAAACAACACCTGACGTTCCGGTACTACTTAATGTTAATCCATCCGCTAAAATTCCAGCACCAATTGCTCCACATGCATTATCTGCTCCACCAGCAAACACTTTACAGTCAACCGATAGACCAGTTTCTTCAGCAACTTCTGGCAAGATTGTCCCAGTTTGCTCGTCAGAACCAACTAATGTTGGGCATAGTGAAAGTGGGATGCCATTCTTCTCACACATCTCCTTACTCCACTGCTTATCTGCAACATTTAACAACAATGTTCCTGCTGCATCAGAGTAGTCCATGCTGAGATCACCAGCTAATGCATAACGGACGTAGTCTTTTGGTAATAAGAATACTTTTGCTTTTGCAAAAACTTCAGGTTCATGCTTCTTAACCCAAACTAATTTAGGTAAAGTAAAGCCTTCTAAAGCTGGGTTTTTCGTTAATTCATGTAACCGATCTAAACCAACGTTCTCTTCAATTTCACGACATTCTGCTGTTGTACGGGTATCATTCCATAAAATTGCACGACGAAGCGGTTTGTTGTCTTCGCCTAATAATACAAGACCGTGCATTTGACCTGAAAAACTTAAGCCCTCAATCTGACTTGGATCATCCATACGCCCTGTCAATTCTTTTAAAGTAGCTTTCGTTTGTTTCACCCAATCTTCAGGATCTTGCTCACTATAACCTGGTTTGTCGTGATAAAGTGGATAGTCTTTTGATACTTCATCAACAACTTCTCCAGCTTTAGATACAAGTAATACCTTAACAGCACTTGTACCGAGATCAACACCTAAAACGTAACTCATCTGATAACCTCCTTTAATATAAATCATGCGAATGGCGCTAAGCACTATTCGCATGATTTTGTTATTTATCTTAGATATTCAATAGATATTGGTTAATTCTTGCTTTAATCTTCTCAACTTGACCTGAGCGAATATCAATATCTTTCAAGTCAATTGCATATTTTTCAAGCTCTGCTAAGTTTGTTTCATTTGCAGTAATCTTCTTACCAATTTCAGAGCTAAATGTTTTGTATCTTTCTTCGATAATATTTTCAAAGAAGTTATCATCAATCATCTTCTGCGCGACAATTAGACCGACTGCAAAAGCATCCATACCTGCAATATGTGCGTGGAATAGATCTTCTTTTTCAAATGAGCCACGACGAACTTTAGCGTCAAAGTTCAATCCACCACGACCTAAACCACCATTTTTCAGAATCTCATACATCGCAAGTGTTGTTGAATATAGGTCTGTTGGGAACTCATCAGTATCCCAGCCTAATAATGTATCACCTTGGTTAGCGTCAACAGAACCTAACATACCCGCTTCACGTGCTACACGTAATTCATGCTCGAACGTGTGACCAGCTAATGTTGCGTGGTTTGCTTCGATGTTGAACTTAATATGATCTTGTAAGTCATATTGGTACAAGAAGCCAATACCTGTTGCCACGTCAAAGTCATACTGGTGAGTTGTTGGCTCTTTTGGCTTAGGTTCAATTAAGAACTGTGCATCAAAATCAATTTCCTTCGCATAGTCAAGTGCCATGTGGAAGAGTCTTGCTAAGTTATCTTGCTCAAATTTTAAGTCTGTATTTAGCAGTGATTCATAACCTTCACGACCACCCCAGAATACATAGTTTTCTGCTCCTAACTCTTTACCAACTTCTAGACCTTTTTTAACTTTAGCACCTGCATAAGCAAATACATCAGCATGTGATGAAGTTGCAGCACCGTGTGTCCAACGTGGGTTTGTGAACATGTTTGCTGTGTTCCAAAGTAATTTAACTTTACTGTCCTTCATGTAGTCTTTGATCATTGCAACGATTTCATCAAGATTCTTATTTGTTTCACGCAATGTATCGCCTTCAGGTGAAATGTCTACATCGTGGAAAGCAAAGTATGGTACACCTAATTTCTCATAAAACTCGAATGATGCATCAACACGTGCTTTTGCTAAATCCATTCCTTTTAGGTGATCCCAAGGACGAATCGCTGTACCAGCACCAAATGGATCTCCACCATCAGCAACAAATGTGTGCCAGTAAGCAACACCAAATCGCATGATTTCTTCCATTGTTTTGCCACCGATTTTTTCTTCTGGGTTATAAAACTTAAATGCATAAGGGTTGTCTGAATGACGGCCTTCATATTTTACTGTTGGGATATTATCAAAATACGCCATTTTTTAAAAACCTCCTAAGTTTATTTCATATTATTTTACTACTCTAGTTTAACACCTTTCACTTAGTTAGTCTATCGAATTAACTAAGTTTTAATAAATAATTTTAGCGCTTTCATTTAAAATGAAAAATAACGTTTAGCATTGTAATAACTCACATCACTCATCACTTTACCAACAAGCTCTCGATCGTTAGGTATCAGGCCTTGTTCAACCCACTCACCAAGTAAATTAGCCAATGTTCGTCTGAAGTATTCATGTCTTGTATAAGAAAGCATACTTCTTGAATCGGTTAACATCCCGACAAAGCTTGATAAGATACCGAAATGGGCTAAGTCATTTAATTGTCGCTCCATCCCACGCTTTTGGTCATTAAACCACCACCCTGAACCAAATTGGATTTTACCTACAGTTTCACCTGATTGAAAGTTGCCAATTGCTGAAGCAATCACCTCATTATGATTTGGATTTAAATTATAAATAATTGTTTTAGGCAATTGATCAGTAAAATCAATCGCATTTAACAATCCGTTTAATGATTTGGCTAAATTAAAATCATCAATTGAGTCATAGCCAGTATCTTTGCCAAGTTGAGCAAACATGCGCTGATTATTATTTCTAATTGCACCAATATGCCATTGCATCACCCAGTCTCGCTTATGATACGCATGGGCAAACTGGATGAGCATTTCGGTTTTGTATTGATCAATTTCTGAACGTGTGATCTCATCACCTTGACGCTTTTTCGCTAAAATTCGCTCCAGGCGAATGGCTGTTGAACGAACAAATGGTAGCCGTTGGATGCCATGATCGGCTAATCGACAGCCTTGCTGATGAAACACTTCTACAATCGTTTCAATTAACTGTTGCATGTCATCCCAAGTCTTCACTTCAACTTGATAATGCTCTTCAATTTCTGTTAAATAATCAAGAAAGTCGTTCGCGCCAATTTCAATCAGGCGATCAGGTCTCAATGTCGGCAATACTTGCGTCTTAAAATTGGGATCTTGTTTAATTTGATCATGATATTGAAGTGAATCAAGTGGATCATCAGTTGTACAAATTGCTTCAACATTTGAGCGTGTAATTAGTCCTTGCGCTCGAAACTCATCCTGATTCAACAGGCGATTGGTTTCTTCCCATACGTCTTGCCAGTTTGATTCGTCTAGTAGTACGTCAAGATTAAAGTATCTTTTTAACTCTAAATGTGTCCAATGATAGAGCGGATTACCGATCGTTTTTGGAACAATGCTTGCCCATTTTTGAAATTTCTCAATATCAGGTGCATCACCCGTAATGTAATGTTCATCGATACCAAGTGCTCGCATGGCACGCCACTTATAATGATCTCCTGCTAACCAGATGTCAGTGATCGTCTGATACTGATGATTATTAGCGATCTCTACAGGAGGCAAATGACAGTGATAATCAATAATCGGTAAATCCTTCGCGTAATCATGGTAAATCCACTTTGAAGCTTCTGACTGTAATAAAAAATCATCATGAATAAAAGGACGCATGCAATTTCTCCTTTTTCTCGTATTATTCAAATTACTCTAACGATCGATTAGCACTTCTTTGCCTAATAGATCATTTAATTCTTCTTCGGTTGGGGCTCCTTCCCAATCCCCTTGAAATTGAGTCGCATATGCACCCATCGTGTTTGCTGTCACTAGCGCCGATTCCAGTTGCTCAAGGTTAATTGAGTGCAGATCTGCTTTAAGTAATTCATGTAAAAGTCCGGCACTATAGGCATCACCTGCACCAACAGAGTCAACGACATGGTCAACTTTAAAAGCAGGTTTTTCAATTATCTTGCCTTTCAATGAAGCTTTCGAGCCCTCGGTGCCTTTTTTAATCACAACTAAGTCTACACCTTGTGAATGGATTTGATCAATGATTTGATCGATCGACTCAACTTCTGAAAATAAGAATCTGAGCTCATCCTCACCCGGTAAAAAGATTGTGCTATAAGGCAACAATTTTAATAGCTTTTCTTTTGCTTCTTGTTTAGACCAGAGCTTGAAGCGAATATTCGGATCAAAAGAAACAGTTAGCCCGAGTTCACGTGCTCGTTGCATCGTTTTTTCAACTAACAAGAACGCATCATGACTTAGCGCCGGGGTAATCCCCGTCACATGTAAATGTCTGGCTTCCGCTAGCCAATCATCATTAAAGTCAGTTGGTTTCAACTGGCTAGCTGCTGAATGTTTACGATAATAATAAACAGCTGGATCACGTAACGGTCTCGCTTCCTTGAAAAAAACTGCCGTTGGATGATCTGCATCTGTCATCACGTAATCAGTAGCTACACCTTCTGCTTGTAGAGTCTTCAAAATGAGTTGACCAAATGGGTCTTTGCCTAATTTACTAATCCACCGAACAGAGTGGTTTAGTCGCGCTAAAGCTAGCGCGACATTCGACTCTGCTCCACCAATTGTTTTTAAAAAATATTGAGAATCGGTAATTTTCCCTTGTGAACTTGGCTGGAATAAAACCATTGTTTCACCGAGAGTAACTACATCAACCATCATAAGCACCCTTTGCTAAATCCGTATACTGCTTAGCAACAGCTTCAATTGAGTCAAAATCACCTTCACTTATTTTAGTTAAGTTGACGAGCTGACTCCCTAAACCGATGGCTGCAGCACCGTTATCAATAAACGAACGAATATTATCTAAATTGACGCCACCAGTTGCCATAAAATCGATATGACTTAATGGACCTTTTAGATTTTTAATATACGATGCTCCCATTGAACCCGCTGGGAAAATTTTCACAAATGTACAGCCTAGTTGATTCGCTTGTTCTGCCTCTGTCGGTGTTAAAACTCCTGGGAACATAGGAATATCATTAGCCTTACAGTAATTAACGACCTTTTCATCTAAGTTCGGCGAAACAAGAAATTGCGAACCTGCTTTAACTGCTTTCTCAGCCATTTCAACATTAAGAACAGTACCTGCGCCGACAAAAACCTCTTGTCCTTGAAAATGATTGATTACAGCTTTAATTTGTTGATCTGCTTCCGGCGCATCCATTGTGATTTCAATAAAATTAATTCCACCACGAACAACCGCTTCTGCAGTTTCTATCGCCGCTTCATTAGGAACTTTCCTAAATATAGCGACTAATTTATCTCGTTTTAACGTTGCTAACATTTTTCATCAAAACTCCTTCCTACACACCCGAATAGGCCATGAAGCCTCCATCAATTGGAACACTGATTCCCGTTACAAAACCACTATACTCATCATCTGCTAACCACAGGAGAACACCATGGAGATCCTCTGGCTTACCGAGACGATTCATTGGTGTTTGTGATAAAATTTTTGTCGTACGCGGCGTATAAGAACCATCTTCATTCGTTAGTAATTGACGATTTTGTTCAGTTAAGAAAAAGCCTGGTGCAATCGCATTCACTCGAATACCTGTTTCACCAAAATGAACAGCCATCCATTGTGTAAAGTTCTCAATTCCAGCTTTTGCTGCACTGTAGGCAGGTACTTTTGTCATTGGTGATGGTGCACTCATCGACGACATATTAATAATTGATCCTTTTGTTTTAAGCAATTCTTTCGTAAAGACTTGAGAAGGAATTAACGTCCCCATTAGGTTAAGATTAAAAACATGATTAAATCCATCTAATGTTAAATCAAAGAAGCTCCGAATTTCTTCATTAGCAACGTCAGCTTCATCATAATATTCATTCGTTGTAGAACCACCAGGGTGATTCCCTCCTGCACCATTAATCAATAGATCGACACGACCAAATGCTTTAACAACTTCATTCATTGCTTCTTCTACAACATCGTGTTTTGTCACGTCACAAAATACCGAGATCGCCTCACCGCCATCATGATTGATTGCTTCAGCCGTGATGTCGCCAAATTCTTTTGGATAGTTTAAAATGGCAATTTTCATTCCGTGTTTCGCTAATTCCTTAGCCATTGAGCAGCACAGAACACCACCGCCACCAGTAACTACAGCGACTTTATCTTTTAAATTATGATGTGTCGGTTTCATCATTATTTTTCCTCCTCTAAGATGTCCCAAATCCCTTGAATGTAACTCGCTCCTAATGCTCGATCATATAAACCGTAACCCGGGCGGCCTTCTTCTCCCCAAATCATCCGACCGTGGTCTGGACGCCAGTATCCTTTGAAGTTATTTTTGTGAATAACTTTAATAATTCCCTTCACATCAACTGATCCCGTCTCATCTTTATGAGCAACCTCATGGAAATCACCTTTTTCATTATGTTTAACATTTCGGATATGGAGAAACGGTGCTCGATCCATCGCCGTATATTTATCAAAAATCGCAACTAAATCGTTCTCTAGGTTTGCCCCTAATGATCCAGAGCAAAGTGTTAAACCATTTTCAGGCTCATCAACAGCTTTAATAATCCGATCTAAATCAGCTTCATTCTTAACAATCCTCGGTAATCCAAACACACTCCAAGGTGGATCATCCGGGTGAATTGCCATTTTGATGTCACATTCTTTTGCAACGGGAATAATTTGCTCTAAAAAGTAAACAAGGTTATCAAATAGCTTTTCTTCAGTCATGCCATCATATTGTTCAAACAACTTCTTAATGCCAGCTAATCTTTCTGGTTCCCAGCCGGGCATGGCATGTCCCTTTGAACCTTCCAAGATGCGATTGATTAATACATTTGGATCGATACCCTCCACTTTGTCGCGCTCATAGGCCAAAGCATTTGATCCATCTTCTAATGGCATCGCTAAGTCTGAGCGTGTCCAATCAAAAATTGGCATGAAATTATAACAAATGACTTTAATCCCATACTTACTTAACGTGCGCATTGTTGATTGATAATTTTCGATGTAGCGATCCCGAGATGGTAAGCCAAGTTTAATATCATCATGAACATTGACACTCTCAATCACTTCAAGTTCAAGTCCAGCATTATTTGCTTCCTCTATCAGATTCTTTACATCTTCTTCAGGCCAATCTTCACCAGCCGGAATGTGGAAAATTCCTCCAACAACTCCGGTAGCTCCTGGAACTTGTTTAAAGTATGAAAGAGGGATGTGATCATCTCTTCCATACCATCTATAAGTCATTTTCAATGTTTATAGCCTCCTAATTAATAAATTTTTCGATTTTGTTCATCTGCAATCCCAGACTTACGATAGAAATAGCTGTTAATTGTATCTCGCCACTCTTTAGCCGACCATAATTGGTGGCTTAGACGTTCTTTAACATCTTGATGACGTCTTTCATCTACTTTATCAGCTAAGCTATCCCAGTTGGCAATCATTTCTTCAACTTGTTCAACACCTTTATGGTGTGTATCGTAAATATGCTGAATCACCGTTTTGCCACTCTTTAGCACATGTGTATAGGGAACATGGTGGAAGAAAAGTAATAGCTCGTCTGGGCACGTCTCAATTGATTCATAAAGATCACGATTTTCAGCGTGATATTGTCCTGTGTAACCAGTACCTGTTGCGATCGTACGATCAACACCAATTCCATTGCGATCAGCAAAGTGATAAGTTCCCCACATGTCATACTCATAACCATCAATATTCGGTCCATAGTGATGGCTAACATTAACCATCCAACCAATTCCTAACGGTGATGTGTAGTTCTCATATGCCTCCCATGATGGCATTACCATCTTCATGATTGTTTCAATTGTTTTTGGATCATGACCGAATGTTTGTTTAATCCACTCAAGTGCAATCTCTTCTGACGTTAAATCTGGATTCCAAATTAAGCGACCATAGCCATAGAAATTCAGTTGTGCAATTGTATGGCCCGTCCAATTGTAATCAATCCCAACGTTCGTAACAGCAACAATTCCGGCAATTTTATTATCAAAAACTTCTCCACTGACAATGTCTTTTACTTTCGTGTTTTCGCCTTTTGCGTACGTATCAAACTCTAAGACTTCTTTCCATTGTGGGATTAAATAAACTAAATGACGCTGTTGTCCTAAATACTCTTGTGCAATTTGAAACTCTAGAAATTGATTTGTATTCTCTAATTCACCAATTAACGGTGAAACAGGTTCTCTAACCTGGAAGTCCATTGGGCCATTCTTAATCTGTAAGATGACATTGTCATTAAACTCACCATCAAGTGGCTTAAAGTGATCATAAGCTGCACGCGCTCGATCTGTCTTACGATCGCGCCAGTCTTGTTTATTGTTATAAACGAAACAACGCCAAATTACTTTTCCACCGTATGGCTCTACAGCCTTACCGAGCATATTCGCTCCTTGAGCATGATCTCTGCCGTACGTAAACGGTCCAGGACGATTTTCTGAATCCGCCTTAACTAAAAAACCACCTAAGTTTGGTACAACATCATAAACATGTTTAGCAGTTTTTCCCCAGAAGGCAATGACATCTTCGTCAAGTGGATCTGCTGTTGTTAAAACACCCAGTTCAACAGGTGCAGCATAGTTAATACTTAAATACATCGTGATTCCGTATTGATTGAAAATATCAGATGTCTGTTTCACATCAGATAAAAACGTATCTGTTACTAATTCAGTCTCAATCCGGTGAACATTCACATTATTAATCGTAAGAGCATTAATTCCAACTGAACTTAATAGTCGCGCATAATCATAGACACGCTGTCTGTCTTTAATAAATTGATAATCATCGAAAAAGAATGATTTTCCAGCATAACCACGCTCAACTGAGCCATTCATATCATCCCAATGATTAATCATACGAATTTTGTTTTTTGGTGTTTCTTTGATTGATAGTCCAGCTAAAAGTGCCCGTCGTTGGATTAATCTCAGGATATGGAAAACACCATACAAAATTGCCCGACTTGATCCACCCGTCAAAATTAGCTGATCATCAGATGCTCGGAGGACATATGCATCTTCTTGATAATCTTGGTCAAGTTTTAAAACTAGCCCTTTATCTACACTTCCATCTTTAATAATCGATGCATTGATTTGAAACATCGAACTTAGTCCTGTTTGCCACTCAATTAAAGCGTTATCAATTATTTCGTCACAAGCTAAGTCTACAGCAACATGCTGGACGAATGGTTTTATTTTTGACACATAGTCCTGATTCTCAATTTGTTCATATTGTAACCAGGCACGGTAGCTCGTTAATTTTTCCTCAGAAAGTTGATCGACTAATCTCTCTGAAGCTCTAAATTTCTCCACTAATATTCCTCCTTAAAAAATAAATGATATCCACTGCCATCGTATCATATTCATAAAACATAGATAACCTGAGCTTTTATAGGTATTTCACAATAAATCTTACTAAATCAAGCTTACTTAAGACTGATAGAATAAATAGAGCGCCGAAGCTATATAAGCCTTTGGCGCTATTTTAAATTTACTTAACCTTTTACTCCACCAATTGTTAATCCTTTTACAAAGTATTTCTGTAAGAATGGATACACACAGATGATTGGTACTGATACAACAATTGTCATTGCCGCTCGAACAGATTGTGGTGTAACTGTTTCAATAACTCCGGCAGATCCAGCTTGAATTGCGGCTTGCGCATCTCCAGATGATTGGAAAGCCGAACTACTCAACACTTTCATCAGTTCATATTGTAACGTACTCAGTTCCGGTATGGATGAGTTATAAATGAACACGTCAAACCATTGGTTCCATTGTCCAACTGCAATAAATAGCGATACCGTTGCAATAACTGGAATGGATAACGGTAAAGCAATTTTAAAGAATTGAGTGAACTCACCAGCTCCGTCCATCTGTGCTGATTCAAATAAAGATTTCGGCACATTCTCCATAAATGATCTGATAACAATGACATTAAACACACCAATTAATGATGGAATAATGTATATCCAGAAAGAACCAATTAATCCAAGGTTACGGTGTAGTAAATACGTTGGAATTAATCCTGGGTTCATATACATTGTTAAAACAAATGCTAACGTTGTAAAACGACGTAAAACAAAATACTCTCTTGAAATTGCATAAGCGACACAGGCTGCAGCAAACACACCTGTTGCTGTACCTATTACAGTACGTAACACAGAAATAAGTGCTGCATGTAAAATTTGAGCATTGTCGAAAACGTGCTGATAGTTATAAGTTGTGAACATCCGTGGTATGATGCCAATGCCACCCCGGACTGTATCAGTTGCTTCATTTAATGAAATGGCTAGTGTATTTAGCATGGGATAAAGCATGACCACAACTAACAACAACATTAAAATTATATTAACAGAATCGAAAACCAAATCATCGATTCCACGTCTTTTTCCAGCTAATTTTCTAAGAAAATCCATGTTATCCCCCCTCTAAAATAGTCTCGATTCCCCAAGTTTTCCAGCAACTTTATTTGCAGTAAACAAGAAGATAATACTTACCACCGTCTTAAACATACCAGCAGCTGTTGCTAGTGAGAAGTTTGCCATCGAGATACCATATCGTAAAACGAATATATCTAAGTTCTCTGCAAATTCTCTGTTTAATGGGTTCATTAATAAGTATTGTGCTTCAAAACCAGATTCAAGTACATAACCGATATTCATTATAAGTAATATAATAAAAACAGGTTTGATTCCCGGCAAAGTAATATAGCGAATTTTTTGTAATCTAGAAGCACCATCAATGTCAGCTGCTTCATATTGTTCTTGGTCAATGGCTGTAATTGCGGCTAAATAAATAATTGAGTTCCAACCAACGTTTTTCCAAACATCAGATGCACCAATAATTCCCCAGAAGTACTTGCCGACCCCCAGCCATACAATTGGTTCATCGATAATATTTAAACTAACAAGTAGATTGTTAATAATTCCATCATCTACTGATAACGCTTGTGAAACAAGACCCGCCACAACAACCCACGATAAGAAGTGTGGCATATAGCTAATTGTTTGAACAACTCGTTTGAAAGCAAGGTTACGAATCTCATTCAATAAGATCGCAAGCGCAATCGCCGTGACAAATCCTAAAATTAAGTTAATAAAACTCATTGCCAGCGTGTTACGTAAAATTTCTAAAAAACGTGCATCTCTGAATAAGAATTGAAAATGATCGAAGCCAACCCACTCTTGCTCAAACATGCCTAGTGCTGGTCTGAAACGCTGAAACGCCATTGTCCAGCCCGTTAATGGTAAATATTTAAAAATAAATAACCAAATTAAAAATGGTACTGTCAACCATAGTAATTCTTTTTGTTCTCGACACTTTTTAAAAAACTCCTTCGGTGTTAGGCGTTGACCGCTTTTTTTAGTTTTTCGGACTTCACCTAAAGGATTAACTGGTTGTGCCAAAACTTTCGACCTCCTTAAAATGCTCTCTCTGTTGCTTTTCATTAATTTAGAAAAATAAACCTACTAGCTATTTAACAGCAAGTCATCTATCACTTAGATTAGCTCGACCGCGATTATTTTTTTGTTATTATACGCAAATCATAGATGCTTTATACTTTTATCGCAATTCTCTGAGTAAAATCCTATGATTAACACTTGTCTATTTTTCCAAATTAATGATTTCAAATAGACGTTTGGTTACAAATATATAGAATTTCTCCTTGTTGTTTAAAATAAGGCCTATGGCAAGCATACGCTTGCCATAGCCTTATGTTAAAAATTAATCGAAATAATCAAACTGCCAGTTACCATCCATACGTTGTTGGATAGTTGTTGTAAAGAAGTCTAGATATTCATCTAGGTAAGGAGCTGAGCGATATGCTTCAACAAACTCATCCCATAAAGCATCAAACTCAGCTGGATCAGCTAATACTAATCTTGGGTAGTAGCTTTGTGTAATCTCTTCAGCACCTTCTTCGTATAACGATGGTGGTGAACCTTGTTGGATATTAGCACTCCAAGCAGGGAACCATGGACGATCGTCCGGCTGTGCAAATAATGCAGAGTAAGTTCCAACACCATACGCATCTAGGACTTCCATGTCATGCTCTGTATACTCAAGTTGAGCAACTTCAGGCTGACCGCTCGGGTTATAAGGGTTACCGTCAGACATCGTACCAGAAACTACTGGCCAGTTCCACTCAAATGTTGTCATACCGAAGTTTAAGCGCTCGTCTTGATCTTTCAAAAGTTCGACTTGCTCTTCTGTTCGGTAAAGTGTACCGTCTTCAGCAACTTCATGGTGTCTGCCTTCTTCTCCCCATTTAACTAGCTTTTGATTTTCTTCTCTAACTAAGTTATCTAAGAATTGAATAATTCTTTCTGGGTTTTCAGCATTGTGAGAAATACCTACACCACGGTTTTGAACAAATGCTGGTGGATCTAAGTACTGATCCTTTTCAACAGTTTCATCTAAAACAATTGGTAATGGTACATATTCACGTTCTGGATTACCTGCGTCTCTTAATGCGTTACGCGCTTCTCCAAATTGCCATCCGTAAGCGAAGAAACCAAGAACACGTCCTGAAGATACTTTAGCTAAGAAATCGTCCATATTACTTACGAACATTTCTCTATCTACGTAACCTCCAGCATTTAATTCGTTTAATTTCTTCAACCATGCATAAGCAGCATCTGAGTCACCATAAACGTCAGCTTCATATGTTTCCATATCAATTTGAACGCCACCGTCATTCGGGAAACCAGCTAAGTGGTTTGGAATGTTCGAGAAAGCGAACCAGTTTGTGTCATAAGTTAATCCTGTAAATGGAATTGTAGTCATTCCATCAATTTCTGGATTCTCATCAGCATAAGCTGTGATCAGTTCGAAGTATTCTTCGATTCCATGAAGCTCAGGGAAATCATTTTGAATTAAGATATCTCTTTGAATCCAAAATGCACCTTGGTTAATGTTTGGATCAGGCACATGCTCGCCTACTGTAATACCAAACGGAAGATAGTAGATATTACCGTCAGTCATTCTAAATCGCTCAAGATTCTCGCCATATACTTCTAGAAGGTTCGGGCCATGCTCATCAAGTAAATCGTTTAATGGAATGAACGCACCAGCATCTAGTAACATTTCAATTCCATGGTCTGGAGTAACAAGGTCAGGATATGTTCCACCTGCTACCATTGTACCTAATCGTTCCATTAAGTCTCCAACTAGGAATTCGACTTGGAAACTAACGCCTGTTTCCTCATGGAATTTTTGGCCTAGTTCAGTATCAAGCGTGTTGATCTCAGTTCCATTTGCCCCAACAAAGTAAGTATACTCCATTGCTGGTTCTGTTGTGTAACTGACGCCTTCTGCATCGCCATCATCTTCAGTGTCATCTGTTTGATCATCGGTTACATCTTCTGTACCGTTGTCATCAGTACTTGCTGGCTCTTCGCTGTCGTCTCCACCGCACGCAACAAAGAAGACCAGAAGAGCGGCTAGCAATAACAGCAATAATGATTTCTTTTTAAACACTTTACTACCCCTTTCTCATAATAAAAGTTTTTTGCTCTCACTTATGAAAGCACTTTCATTATAGCGCTTTCAACAAAAAATATCACCAGTACAAACTAAAGGGCTAACCCTAAAAAATATAGGCGTTAAACTTGAGAATAGCTTCAAACGCTATTATATCAATCTGTAGAGCTGTTTTCTTAAATCTCATTAATCCTAATAGAAGGATAGATGATAGTGCTTAAGGACTGATTCCTTTAAACTAAAAAAGAGCTATCCAAGTCGTTAAGTTTAGACTTGAGCATAGCTCTAATTCAAGCCGAATGACTAAATGCGATAAAATTCGATCGGCAAACGAATTTTAACCGTTGTTCCTTGATTGATCTCAGTAGATATTTTAAAATCAAATGAATCTTTATAATAGAGTTTTAATCGATAATAAACATTTTGAATACCAACACTCTCTCCCATATCTTGTTCATTCTCTAGTTGTCTTTCGATGATTGCTAATCGCTCTGGTGAGATACCAACTCCATTATCTGTGATTAAGAAAATTAGCTGGTCATCATCTCGATAGATTGAAATATGAATTGATCCTTGCTCCTTAAGTGGCTCAATGCCGTGAATACTCGCATTTTCTACAAAAGGCAAGAAAGCGAGATTTGGAATTTTAATATCTTTTACATCTGGGTCGACTTCAACACTGTAATTCAGTTTATCTCCAAAACGATAAGCTTGAATTTCTAAAAACGATTTAATCAAGCTTACTTCTTCTTCAATTGATACCCAATCTCTCCCCCATGTTAGGGAATTTCTAAAGATTCCCGCCATATTTTGAATGATCTTCGCTGTTTCTATTTCATCTTTCATCAAACTGCGCATCCTGATTGTTTCTAGCGCATTAAATAGGAAATGAGGGTTAATTTGGCTTTGTAGCGCGCTAAGCTGTGCTTGTTTACTCTTGATTTCGAGATCCTTTTTTTCAATGTTTGTTCGAAACACTTCATTAAAGAGTTTGTTAATCTGTCGAGTCATTCGATTAATTTGACGTGCTAGCTGACCAATTTCATCTTCAGATTTAGCGTGTGGATATTCTTCAAAGTTATGTTTTTCAATATTTTTCATATGACCTAAGATACTATCTAAACGTACATGAAATGTCCTTGAAATATAAACGATTACCAAAGTAGGTAAGATAATATTAAAAAAGCTTAATATAATAATTAATTGACTTGATTCAATTAATTCACTCGTAAATTCAGTTGAGTCGACTACAGCAACAATGCTCCAACCCTCTAAGAGTTGATCATGTAATACTGTTTCTAAAATAATATATTCCCTGGAAAAATCCGCTTCACTAAAGAAGGTCTCACCTTCTCTATATTTAAGTAACTGATTGTTTGAATAAACGATTGCACGGTCTTGATTAAGTAGGTACAGATCTCCTTGTAAAGTAACATTGTTAAACACTTGCCTGAGAGCATGTGGATTGATATCAATCCGAATATAATTATCATATGTATTATATAAATAAAAATAATCAAGCGCGGAATAAACTGACAAGCTTATATCGTCATCGAGATCATGATTCATATCAATATACGCATGTGGATGTCCCGTTTCACCTAGATGATCAAATTCTGGTTCCGTCAGATTTTCGACTCCACCTCCTCCTAAAACAGTTGGGTTATCTGTAAAAAAGGTTACATTTCGTACCGCATTATAGAGTGGGGCTGACATATTATATTGTCTAATCACTTGGTTGTAGCTTTCAATGTATTCAATTGGTGAGGGATAGTCACGATCGAAAAAACTATACAGCCTCACATCTAAGTATAATGTAGTCGCAAGGCCTATTGCTTGATCAGTTAGATTGGCAAAATCCTGCTTTGTTTGGTTTAACACAAGTTCAATATCTGTTTTCTTCTGCTCAACAAAGCGATTGTTCGTCATAATATAAAAGGCAGAATTCGTCACAATAATAGGCAGTAGGACAGACAATAAATAGACAATTAAAAATTTATTGCGCATTTTTAAGTTATTAAATGACTGTATAATTACCTTCAATTCCAGCATCCTCCTTTTGCTATGACATAATTAATCATTAGACGAACTAAATTTCTCTTTTACCTTTTCCCATCTATATTTTATAGAATCTTCGTTATTTTCAATTCGCTCTTTTTTGCGTTCAATCCGCTGTAGCGCTTGTAAGGTTGCCCACATGATTAACCAGCCAGTTAGACTGACCGAATAAAACGGGATTAATCCTGGAATAAATGAGAAGAGCTGAAATGCAATCCATAAGCCGATTCCTACTGAAACTAAAGCTAATGGGCTTGCCAATGCAATTGTAATAGCAGCCTTAAAATAGTGAAACAATGGCATTTTAAAGTGCACATAAACTGGAAATAAAAAGACAACTAACAGGACAAATAATACGACCGCAATTAACCAAAAAATTAAAATGATCGTATGTTCAAAACCTGTCGCTGTAAGCAAGTATTGATAGTTATACCAAATCACAAACCCAACCGCACTCAGGATATACCCTAGAATATTTGCACGTAAGAAATCTGCTTTAAATGTTGACCAAAATAACTTAATGATTGAAACTTCTGTTTGACCAGTTAACCACTTACGTACAACAGCATATACAGCAACTGTCGCTGGGAAAATCCCTAGAAACCCTAATCCTAGCAAGCTAAATCCTAGCCAAAGTAAATTGACGTAAGCAAAGCGCCAAATCCATTCAGCCATTCGGTAAAATCGTGTTGAAATAAGCCCATAGTTGTTATCATTCCCCAATATAACTCACACTCCTATAACCATTCTTCAATTAATTTAAATGCTGCATCCTGATGCGGACTTGATGAAACGATACCTGCCGCTAAACCACTTTCAACAATAAAACCAGTGTATTCATGAAAAGCGGATCCTTCGTTTAATGGAACTAAATAGAGGTGTTCATCCGTTCCTGCTTCATTTTCAGTCATATATGTTGCTCTGACTTCAGGATCTATTTGCTCATAAAATTGATCAAGCACAGTTAATCCCAATGGATCTAACAGTGGCGGGATCAGCCATCCATCGATAATAAACATATCTGCCTCACGATTCATCACTTCGATCGTTAATCGATCAAAATTGGGCATCGCTAGCGTTACTTCTAAGTTTAAACCATCATCAATTTCATCAACTAAAATATCACGAATATAATCCTCGACCGTCTCACTGTACTCTAAAGGAATACTAGTTAAAAATAAAACTTGCAGTGTCTCTGGGTCGTGTTTTCCCTCACCACTATAATTACAACCTACTAAGGTTAGGCTTACCATAATGACTACGATAAACTTTCTCAAAATAAACAACTCCTGATTTAAAATTATCAATAACTTTGCAACTAACCAATTATAAGCAACAAAATATACTTAATGATTAAATTACAAAGCCACTTCTATTGGCTAATTAATCATCTTTATTTTCCTCTCTATTCTACCATAAATATAATATAACATTCCATTAAGCGCTTTCACTCAATAGTAATTAAAGAGTTTTCTTCAAAAAATAAACTCTCTTAAAAATTCCAGCAATTTAAGTCAGATTATTAATAAGTTACGGATAATTCTATAGTTTTTCTAGCTATCTCTTTAAGTTTCACGCTAGATTTTAAGCGCTTTCTTTTGTATGATTATTTTGATGAAGTTTTTTAAAAAGTTTTCATCACTAAAATATTGCTCGAATCAAGCAAATGTAGCACCTACTGTTCAATACAACTATAAAAATTATGGAGGTAATTAAATGAGAAAAGGAGCTTATTATACAAATGAATATCGAAACCTATTTAGCGAACTAGGCATTGATGAAAAAGACGTTGATGCTAAAGTTCAGGATACTTGGGAGCGACTTTTTACTGATCAATACCCAGAAACGCAAATTTATTTCGAAACAGATGATGATATGGGATACATGGTCGATACAGGTAACAATGATGTTAGAACAGAAGGTCAATCATATGGAATGATGATGGCTGTCCAAATGGATCGCCAAGATATCTTTGATCGAATCTGGAAATGGTCAAAAAAATATATGTACATGGAAGAAGGACTTCATGCAGGTTACTTCGCTTGGTCATGTCAGCTTGATGGAACAAAAAATGCCCATGGACCTGCACCAGACGGTGAAGAATACTTTGCTATGGCTCTCTACTTTGCTTCAAAACGTTGGGGCGATCGTGAGGCACCATTTAATTATTCAGAACAAGCAACATCATTATTAATTGATTGCCTTCACAAAGGAGAAAATAACGATGGGCACCCAATGTGGGACCCAGAAAATAAATTAATTAAATTCATTCCTGAAGTTGATTTTTCTGATCCATCCTATCACTTGCCTCATTTCTATGAACTATTTGCAGAAATGGCTGCAGAGGAAGATCGACCATTCTGGAAGGAAGCTGCCGAAGCTAGCCGAGACTATATCCGTTTAGCTGCACACGATGAAACAGGACTTTCACCTGAGTATGCGTTCTATGACGGCTCACCGAACCATATCCGGGGTTTTGGCGATTTCTTTAGTGATTCATACCGTGTCATCATGAATGTTGGCTTGGATAATGAGTGGTTTGCCGATTCAAACACACCTGTTGAAGTAAACGAAAAAGTCCAAAAGTTTTTCCAAAATATTGAGGTTGAAGACTATCGCCGTTATAAAATTGACGGTGAACCATTTGAGGAGAAGTCTTTACACCCAATTGGCTTACTAGCATCTCTTGCGATGGCTTCCTTAGCAACAGAAGGTGAATTAAGTGACCATTATGTTAAAAAGTTTTGGGAAACACCACTGCGTACTGGTGAAAGACGCTATTATGACAACTGTCTATACTTCTTCAGCTTAATTTCTTTAGCTGGGAAATTTAAAATCTGGAAATAATGGAGGTTATTTAATTGAAAATACAAAACCCTATTTTAACTGGCTTTAACCCAGACCCAAGTATTTGCCGGGCAGGGGAAGACTATTATATTGCAACATCCACATTTGAGTGGTTCCCGGGTGTAAGCATTCACCACTCAAAAGATCTAAAAAATTGGAAACTTGTTTCCCGACCACTAAATCGTACGTCATTACTAGATATGAAAGGAAACCCTAACTCAGGCGGTGTCTGGGCACCACAGCTTTCATATTATGATGGTCAATTCTGGTTGATCTATTCTGACGTTAAAGTAACAGATGGCAGATGGAAAGACGTTACAAACTACTTAACAACTTGTGAGACAATTGATGGTGAGTGGTCAGAGCCAATCCGATTGAATAGCTCAGGATTTGATCCATCACTATTCCACGATCCAAACACGGGGAAAAAGTATTTGACAAACATGTATTGGGATCACCGTGAAGGCCACCATAACTTCGATGGCATCATTATGCAAGAGTATGATCATGACCAAAAGAAATTAGTTGGTGAGAAGAAAAATATTTTTGCAGGTACAGATATTAAGTTAGTAGAAGCGCCACACCAATATTATATTGATGGCTATTACTACTTATTAACAGCTGAAGGTGGAACAAAGTACGACCACCAAGCAACGATTGCTCGCTCTAAAAATATCGACGGTCCTTATGAAGTTCATCCGGAAAACCCATTGATCTCATCATTTGCACATCCTAGAATTACGTTGCAAAAAGCAGGTCATGGATCATTTATTCATACGCATACAGATGAGTGGTTCTTTGTTCACTTAACAGGACGCGTACTTCCTAAAGAAGTTGATCCTTTACTTGATCCACGTGGTTATTGCCCACTTGGACGTGAAACAGCGATTCAAGAAGTTGAGTGGAAAGATGGTTGGCCATACATTGTTGATGGAAACTATCCTAAAGATGAAATTAATGGACCAAATATTAAAGAACAACCATTTGAACCAGTACCAGTGAAGGAAGACTTTGATGGTGATGCTTTACCATTAGACTTCCAATCACTACGTATTCCACTTGGTGAAGAGATTGTTTCATTGAAGGATCGACCAGGGCATTTACGTATTTACGGTCGTGAATCATTAACATCACTGTTCACACAAGCACATGTTGCTCGTCGTTGGCAGCATTTTCAGTTTACTGCTGAAACAAAGGTTGAATTTAAGCCTGAAACGTATCAGCAAGCAGCTGGACTCGTTAATTATTACAACACTGATAACTGGACATATCTAAATATTACTCATCACGAAGAGAAAGGGCGCATTCTAGATATCATGACTCTAGATAACCTTGATTTCTCACAACCGATTAAAGGTTCAGAAGTTGTCCTTCCTCAAGATGACAGTCCTGTTTACTTACGTGTTGAGGTAGACTATAACGATTATCAGTATTCATATAGCGTAGATGGTGAGAAGTGGGAAGCGATTGGTCCTGTCTTTAAGTCTTACAAGCTATCTGATGATTATATTCGAGGTGGTGGGTTCTTCACTGGTGCATTCGTTGGTATGTGTGTTCAAGATACATCTGGCGAAAGATTACATGCCGATTTCGACTCCTTCACCTATGAGCCAAGAAATTAATTAACGAATTAATAAAAGCACCTAATCCTCATTCGAGTGTTAGGTGCTTTTTAGTTTGTTAGTTTATGATTCGTTGGCGATATTTGGATGGTGTGCTACCTTCCATCTTTTCAAATTGTGTCACAAAGTAATCAGGACTTCCAAAACCAACTTGTTCTGCAACTTCATAAATTCTCATATCTGTTTGGCGTAAGATTTGTTTTGCTTTTTCAATCCGAATTTCTAACAAGTAATCCTTGAAGTAAATACCATAGGTCTTTTTAAATAATTGACCTAAATAAACAGGATTCATAAAAAATTTACCGGCAATTTTTTTCAATGTTAAGTTCTCATGATAATGCTTATTAATATAACGCTTCACTTTATAAATGTCACCGTTATATCTCTCTTTACTTAACTTACAGATTACTTCGCCCGCTTTCAACACATAGACCTCCAAATCTTGTTTTAATTCCCCCAATGTCTTCCTCTGTTCAAAAATTGCAACAAGTGATTCCAATTCATTTTCTGCGTCTTCATCGCCAGATAACTGATGAATCGTAGACTCTAGTTTCTTCTCTAGTTGAAATAAGAACATTTTTACAGAGTCAACTGATGTTCCACTCTTTAGAACTTCATCCACCCATTTATCAACTTGCTTCCTAATTTCTTTTGGTTTATTCTCTTCAATTTTCTCGATCAATTCTGTGATGAGCTGATCGTCTAATGGTTTGTTTTCTTCATGATTCTTAGCGATCGTATCATTATACATGAGTGGGTGGTCGTCCAATTGAATATAACGACGTTCGCTCGTTACTAATGCTGTTTGGTAAGATTTCAGTAGCCCACTTAATCCTGCCTCTACCTCACCCGCAAAAAGAAAAACCTGATTCCCTAGCTCTTTTTCTAAATGCGATTTCAGCCGCGATAAGAACCATGTCACTTCATTAATATTTTGAGGTAAGTGTTTTTCTTGCAAAATAACACCAAAGTGATCATGCTCAAATGGGTGAAGAAACACATATGGATCCCCAATGAAGTCAGAGATCGCTCGACTTATTTGTTCATCTGCTTTATCACTTAATGGATTTTCACGAATATCTATAATTAAATAACAATTCCGTTTATCTATATCCCCTGTTAAGACTGCTAATTCCTGCGTTGTTGGTTCGTTTCCTTCAGCAATAATTCGTTGGTAAAGACTGAAATTAACAAATCGTTGATTCGCACGTTCTTCAAGATACTCTCGCTCGATAATTGGCGCTAAATTCATAAACGTTTCTTCAAGTTCGTCTTTATCAATTGGTTTTAAAATAAAATCTGTCACACTTAGTCTAACTGCCCGCTGAGCATACTCAAAATCATTGTAGCCACTAATAATAATAAATTTGGGTACTTTAATCGCTAACTCTTTAACCTTCTTTATTAATTTAAGTCCATCGAAAACTGGCATACGAATATCCGTTAAAACAACATCGGGTTTTTCATTCAAGATCAATTCTAGTGCATCCTCACCGTTGCTTGCCTCTCCAACAACATGATAATTGATCTTCTCCCAATCGACCAATGCAATAATCCCTTTTCTAACAAATTGTTCATCATCGACTATGACGATTCGATTCATGAATAAACCTCCTTAATGTATGCGCTAACATTTTTTAAAAAAGGCTTGGATTTTAGCACATCCTGTTTAGGACAATTAAAAAATAGGCGTTCAGCTTAACTGCGTATCTATACTTAATTTAACCATTAAACAAAGATTTTGTCAAGGAAGCAAAAGCTACGATAGCTATGAAGAGTAAATTTATTTAAATGCATATTACTTGCTCAAACTGTGAGTTAAATTTTACCATCTGGT
>NZ_BAABDL010000126.1:0-7106 GCF_039539605.1 Amphibacillus indicireducens
TTAAATATGATAATTAGATTTTAACACAAAGTTATCCACAACTAACGAATTTTATAATTTCCTAAACAACAATGAAAACGGTTGCATTAAAGGTTAAAAAAAGGGGTTCTAATTCAGTTAGTGCAACCGCTTACACAACTAGCTTACTATTATTTTTAAATTTTTTCAACACTTATCGTAAAAATATTCGTCTATTTTTTAAAAAAAGCGTTAAAATAAGCGTCTATGAATCAGCAAGGACGCTTATCTCAACAATTAAATTGGGATTACTTTTGTTTCAGTCGAATGACCGTGCCCGTTAATGGCTCTAACTCGATTGAATTTGCCGTCAATCTCACACCTTGAGGGTTTTCAATCGGATCAATTCCTGCTTTTGCTTTATCTACAATCACATCACCGGTTGAGTAATCGATCGTTAATGTCAATTGACGTACTTTGTCATCAGCATTAACGAACACAGCATAGGTCACCCCATCACTGGCAATAACTTGATAAGCAATCATGAGATCCAACTCATTTAGTTCAGGTGCTTTAATTAACGTGACGTTTTGTTTAATCTCTGCGATCGTTGCTCGACTAAATGCATCTGTTGAACGACGTAGAGTAATTAAGCCTTGCATATGACGTTGAGTTGTCGTTTCAATCGGATATGTTTTTTCATCCAATACTTTTTGCCATTCAAACATATTGACAGCATCTGTTGAATCATACGAATCATGAATAAAATAAGGAAATTCAATCGGGTTACCCTCTTGATCAGCAATAAAAGTTGACTTAAACGGCACTTGTTCATCTGGAACTTTTCCAATAAAGTCTGGATGACGGAACTGTTTCGTTCGACCATATTCTTGACCGGCGTGAATAAATGTTGTCCCTTGTGCTGTTAAAACCATTAGGTTTCCTAATCTAATTCGCTCATGGATTTCCTGTTTATGATCTTGAGGATCTTTTTTAATTGATAGTGCGATCACATCATGTAAGGTCAAATTATCATGCGCTTCTATATATGCTACAACATCCCCTGGGCTTGTCGCCTTAAAATTATGCGGATTTGCTGTTAAGTTATCAAAAATGCGCTGAATATTTCGCGCTCCACCAGTAAGAAAACGCGGCTCACCTTCAGAGTTATATCCTGATTTTAATTGATCACGAATATCATCTGAGAAAGAACCAACAGCTTCTGTATCTTGCATCCAATGCTGATCTGCGGGGATGATTTTCGGTTCATACTCGTCACCGACATAGGTAATCCATCCTTCACCAATCATCAGAATATTTGGATTGAGCACTTTTGCTTGGTCATATGCTTGTTGAATTGTTTCTGCATCATGATCACCCATCATGTCAAAACGAAAACCGTCTATTTTGAATTCTTTAACCCAATAAGTAATCGAATCAATTAAAATTCGTCGTGCCATCTTTCGTGTCGTTCCTAAACGGCCACCCTTGAATGCGATCCGTGGTGTCCCATCAGCATCCATGAAATGATAATAATTAGGCTCTAAGTTTTCAAAAATATCAACACTTGCCGTATGATTATAAACAACATCTAATAGCACACCCATACCGCGGTCGTGAATTTCAGCAATTAAGTTCTTAAATTCAGCAATTCGTTGCTTCGGATCGCTTGGCTTTTCTGAGTACATACCAGTCAACGCAAAATAGCTTTGTGGATCATAGCCCCAGTTGTAGTTATTATTAACAGATGAATAGTTTAACAAACGCTCGTCATTTTCAAACTCATTAGCAAATAAATAACTCATCACTGGTAATAGTTGAACATGAGTTACCCCAAGCGATTTAATATAATCTAGTTTTTCAATAAAAGCAGTAAACGTTCCAAATTGGCTATTTAGTTTACCGTCAAGTGATGGATCAGAAGTGAAATCTCGAACATGAATTTCATAGATAATTGCATCTTCTCGTTTTTTAAAATTAGCAATGTTAGCATAATCAAGTTCTGAACCAATCAAGCTTGGGTCAACGATCGCAGCCTTGCCAATTTGATTATCTGGATTTGTGCTATCCCAAATTGCTAGTGATTTCGCATATGGATCGAGCGCTAAAACTGTCTTCCCGTCGCGTTCAATTGCAAAGTGATAAAAGTAACCAGTTAAATCAACTATGCCTGTTTTAGCTTGGTCTAGTTCGATTGACCAGACTCCTCGATCGCCTAAAGTCATTGCTAGATCATTTGCAACAACTCTATTTTGATTGTTTTTATCGTATAAAATAACGTTGACTGAATCCGCACTTGGTGACCAAAGTTTCAGCTTTGCTGATCCATCAGCTCGTAATTCTAATCCTAGTTTTCCATCATAAGCATATTTCTGATCTTTATAACGCCAACCAATTTGAGCATTTTTCGTGTTCAAATCGTATTTTATCGTATAAGGAAACTTGTTTGTTAAGTGATTTTCATTAATGCTAACAATAATTAGCTTATCTTCAACATGAATCGTTACTTCAGTTATTTCTAATCGATTACCTTGCGAATCAACAATCTTGATCGTTTCTTTTAAATCAGGTTCTGAAAGATTGTTTATCGACTCAAAAAAGAGTCCGATTGTCGAGTCAGAGAATACTTCCGCATGTAATAATTGATTGTTTTTAGCCACGTATTAATCACCCTTTATTGTTATTTTTTGCGCTTAATTTGAATGAATGTAATGACGGCAATCGTCAAACTAATTAGAATAATGAATGGCCAAATAGTTATATTAGCGTTTTCTGATTGATTTTCTATCGGTTCTTTAGTAATTGAATCACTTGTCTCAGTTTCAGCACTGTTGGCATTATCCTGGTTAGATAGGATTGTTCCATTTTCAGCTGTCAGCAGCAATGTTCCTCCATCTGTCAATTTGGGGGCTGTTAAACTGATAACATAGTTTCCAGCTTGATCTTCTGTTGCTTGGTAAGTTTGGTCAGCATAGTGATCGATTACGATGACATCGGCATTTGAGACAGTTAGTGTAATCTCTTGTTCAAAATCAGCTCTGTTAAAACCTAAGTAAACCGATTGATCATCGTATGTTCGCTCCACTACTAACCATTCAGCATTATTCGATCCAGCCAACGTTGATCGGTCTGCTCTTGCCAATAGCTCCGAGTAAGCTTGACGGAATTCGAGTAGTTTTTGATAATGATCAAGAATCGGATTCCCTTCAATCATGTCCCAAGCAAAATCATAACGATTATCATATTCCGGCCAATTTTCCGCACCTGTTTGACCAAGTTCTTCACCGTAATAAATAACTGGTTGACCTTTTGCGGTGATTTGTAATGTAGCTGCTAGTTTCAATTTACCTTGAGCAACTTCTTCGGAATCGCCACTTTCAATTAAATTGTGTAAAAATCCTGCTTCATCATGACTGCCAAGAAATTGCCCAAGTGTTGCAATGTTTGAAATGGATTGATTTCGTACAATTAATTGATTGTTCACTTCTTCAAGGCTTCCATTAACAAAGTGACGTGCATGATCTTTAAAACCAAAGTCTAACAAACTATCCATTGTGCCGGTTTTGTGATAACCTAGATCATCTTGATAATTCGCTCCCCATGCCTCTCCAATCAGCTTAAAATTAGGGTCAATCGCTACTAATTCATTTTTGAAATGCTGCCACGTGACATGATCAACGTGTTTAACTGTATCCACACGATAACTTGAAATTGAGTTCCCACTTGGTGTCGTTGACTTTTCAAGCCAAGCAGTTTGCCAAGCAACAATTTGTTCGCGTACCCAGTCCTCTTCTGTTTTAAAATCTGGTAAACCTGAGAGCTCCATTTTTAAATCACCAGCACCGGATCGATCACGAATCATATCTACAAAGCGATTGCGATCTTCGTTTGTCGGAAAGCCAGCTGGTGGCTCTGACTGCTCATCATTAATTTTTAAGCCATAACCAATATGATTGAGCACGACATCGACCATAATATCAATATCTCGTGCAGCTGCTTGATCAATTAACTCATGAAAGTCTTCTAATGAACCGAGATGTGGGTTTAACGTTTCAAAGTCCTTTGCCCAATACCCGTGGTATCCATAGTAAGCTCCTGCATCCGAATTAAACTCAACATCGTGACCGACATTTTCTACAATTGGCGTAATCCAAATCGTGTTAATTCCTAACTCAGCTAAATAATCTAAGTTATCTGTAATTCCTTTAAAATCACCACCTTGATAAGCTCCACGTGGGTTATCATCAATTTCATCATAGTTTATTCCATATGGATCATTATTTTTTGGGTCACCATCAGCAAAGCGATCGGTTACCATAAAGTAAATAACAGCCTCATCCCAATCTCTATCATCGTTAGTCTTTTCGCGAGCAATGATCGTTGCCGCGGCTGTAGTGGTGTATGTCCCACCATTTTCATCAACAACATTGATTGGAATCTTTTTTTCCCCAGGTTCAATATCAGACCGAACCGACAACGTCACACGATTTAGTTCTGGTGAAATTGATAATCGCTCAGTACTACCAAGTTCAGTTAGATCAGCTTCAATTTCGACAATTTCTAGATCTGAATCGTTATCAATCTCTAACTCTAGCAATCCATGCTGATCATAATGGAATGCCCGATTCACTGTTGCTTCAACAGTGATCTCTGCTTCACTATTTTTTTCCTGAGCATCAACGATCGGAATTGGTAACCAATTGATATAAGAGCTGACTAATAGAATAACAATTATACTTAATACAGTTAAGTGATTAGTACTTACTTTTTGATTCATAATTACCCTCTTTCTGTTTTAAAAAATAATACCAAGTTAATGAAATCGGTTGCATTAATTGGTGAAAAATAACGCATAGCGTATATTTCTCACTATGCATTGCTTCTCCTCGTAAGTTTACTATTTAGCTTGGTGTTTTTCAACTGTTCTCGTTAGATTCAATGATTTTTTTCGTCTTTATGGTATAATAGACCTAACACAGATAAATTTTACTGAGGTGAGCAAACATGACTATATATATATCACTGTTATTTGGCCACTTGATCTTGTTAGCGTTCTCATTAAACTTTTGCCGTTTTAGACTGTCCACTCAACTTAATAAAATCTTAATCCTTCTAATGGTTATTTACTCATATGGTTTAGCGATTCTTTTTGTACAAGAATGGTTATTACTTTTTTCACTACTTGCCATTTTTACCGCGACTGCTATTTACCAAACAATTGGACTACTCGTTGCTTTACCATTGATATCATTTGTTTATTTCTATATGAATGGATTCGAGTTATATCATTTTGTTATCTTTACACTTAGTGCATTAACAGTGGCATATCTTACAAATCAAGGTGCTGCGTATGTCCGAACACAAAATCGTTGGAAATCACTGTTGATTAAAAATTCAAAACAGTTAAATGTGATTAGAGAAATTAGTATTGCTATGCAACAAACGCGTGATCTCGATAAAGTATTACATATCATTATTACTTCCGTCACAGCTGGACACGGTTTAGGATTTAATCGTGCACTTGTATTTTTATTTGATAAAAATAAAGATCAGTTAAGTGGGATGATGGGAATTGGCCCATTAAATGCACAAGAAGGTATCGATAAATGGAGAAAAATTGCTGAACATAAATATCGATTAATTGATTTACTTGAAATCGATGATGAAAAGCAGATTGATCCACAATTGAATCAAATTATTAAGCATTTGACGATTGACCTTGATTCTGATCATATTTTAAAAGATGTCCTATTAAGCGGTAAACACCGGGTAATTTATCCTGATAAAGTTCATGATCACATTCATCAATTACTAATTAATAAGTTCAACATTGATGAGTTTTTAATTATTCCTATGATCTATCAGTCTACAAAAATAGGTCTACTTATTCTTGATAATCCAGTTTCAAAAAAGTCAATCACTGAACAGGAAATTGATAATGTCATTCCACTTGCATCACTAGCTGCCGTTGCAATTCAACAAGCACAACTCTATCAAGAAATTGAAGAAATGACATTGAAAGACGGATTAACGTCTTTATATAATCAACGCGCTTTACAAAACACATTACAAAAGCATTTTAACAAACAGCAGATTGAACCTTTAGCTATGATTATGCTCGACATTGATTACTTTAAAACCTACAACGATACAAATGGTCACTTGCTCGGAAATGAAGTACTTGAACTGTTAGCAAAAGCAATTAAAGATTCTATTCGTGAGTCTGATCTTGCTTTTCGGTTCGGTGGTGAAGAGTTTACTGTTTTATTATTTAACACGACCAATCATGATGTTAATTTAATCGCGGAGCGAATACGAAAGAGCATTGAAAGCACGGTTTTCCCAAACGAAAGCTCACAGCCAGGTAACAGGCTTACCGTCACACTTGGCTATGCTCATACTGAACAAATCTCCAACCCCTCACCAAGTCGCCTAATAAGTGCGGCTGATCAGGCACTATACGAGGGGAAAGCTGCGGGGAAAAACTGTGTCAACCAGTACAGAATCAGTCTACAGTCAAAATAAATGAACAATAGATTATTTATCTAACCAAATCATATAAGGAGTTACAATATGGATCGTTATTATTTATTAGCTATCATATTAACTGCACTGATTATCATGTTTACAGCTAAGTATTTTTATTTATTACATGTACACATGGTTACAAACAAAACGTTGAGGAAACATAAAGTCATTCTTTCCGAGCTCCACTATTCGTTTGAACAAATTGTTTACTTTCACACATTGCCAAGTCAAATCGAGGCAATCAACAAAGCAAATAGGAGTCAATTTAGGTTGAAGTATGATTACGACAAATTTATTTTTATTAAATTAAATGGGATCTATATCGAAATAGAAACAGATCATGAACCAATAATTATTGCCTATCTTCCAATGGAAAATTTCATGCTTCCATATTTAGATGAAAAAAATAATGAAGGAAGCATGGATCATGCACTTAGTAAAAAAGTGAGTTTAGCTAAAGCTATCCATCCCGATACATTAAAAGAAATGATTAATGAAGTATACAATCAAGTACCACACGGACGTTACAACTAAATTACTGCTAATTTAATCGAGATAGGGGGAGGTGACTAACCTCCGTCCCTCTCACACCACCGTACATACGGTTCCGTATACGGCGG
>NZ_BAABDL010000127.1:0-18544 GCF_039539605.1 Amphibacillus indicireducens
AACTGGCATTCACTTTTGGCAATTTAATGGGCAAATCACCTATAAAAAATCAAGTTATGAATAATGCAGGATTACTTAAAGCGGACAGATATGTTGGCAAAGTGGTACGAATTGAATCAAGCAACGACACATACCCGCTATCCGGTAGTTGATGATCAAAAGCGTGTTGTTGGCATTGTCACATCAAAAGATGTCATCGGTAAAAGCCCAGACACTTTGATAGATAAAGTCATGACAAAAACTCCTAAAACTGTGTTTAAACAAACATCACTTGCTTACGCAGCCCACATGATGATTTGGGAAGCGATTGAATTAGTTCCAGTAGTCGGACAAAACCATCAATTGATTGGTTTGATCTCAAGACAAGACGTCTTAAAAGCACTTCAACACGTTCAACGGCAACCGCAAGTCGGTGAAACAATTGATGATATTGCCACAAGTGGTCTATCGATGCAACAAGATGGTTCATCAATAACATATAAAACAAAAATTACACCACAAATGACGAACTCACTCGGCACCTTATCTAACGGTGTATTTGTTTCATTTGTAACTGAAGTATCTAGTCGATTAATTACACAAATGAAAAAGGGTGATTTAGTTGCTGAAAATATCTCGGTCTATTTTATTCGACCAGTGCAGATTGAAAGTATTGTTGAAATTGTCCCGAAAATTTTAGAAATTGGGCGAAAATCTGTCAAAATAGATATTGAACTTTATCACGAGAAAGACATCGTTGGTAAAGCTGTCTTGATTGGTCAATTAATCGAACGCTACTAAGAGAAGGGAAGGTCTTTTTATGCAAAAAGAAATATTAGCTCAAATCCGAGAAAAAATCATGGAATATAATCGAATTATTATTCACCGTCATGTCCGTCCAGATCTAGACGCTGTCGGTTCACAAGTTGGATTAGCAACATGGATTAAAGAAAACTTCCCCAACAAGGAAGTCTACTGTGTTGGTGAAAATGATGAGACATTAACTTATTTAGTGACGATGGATGAGATCACTGACCAAATGTATCAAGATGCATTAGTCATTATTTGTGATACGGCAAATCATCCTCGAATTGACGATCAGCGTTATCCTTTAGCAAAAGAACGAATTAAAATTGATCACCATCCAATCGTTGATCAATATGGTGATTTAAACTGGGTTGATACGGAGGCAAGTTCAACTTCTGAAATGATTTATAATTTGATCACATCGAGTGACCAACAAAACTTAAAAATGACGACAGATGTAGCACGATTACTTTATGCAGGGATCATTGGTGATACGGGACGATTTTTATTCCAGAGCACAACACCAAGAACATTTGAAATTGCTTCAGAGCTAGTGAAGCATCCATTTAATCGCTCGGAGATTTATGAAAATTTATATGAAATTAAGCCTGGATTAGCCAAATTAAAAGGCTGGTTACTCGATCAATTGTCAATTGATGATCTAGGTGTCGTCGGAATTAAGTTAACTAAAGATATTTTAGAAAAATATCAAGTAACTGCAGATCAATCGAGTGCACTCGTTCAAGTTTATGGGGGAATAAAAGGGATCGATTGTTGGGCGATGTTTGTTGAAGAAGATGATCAGATTCGGGTTCGAATTCGGTCGAAAAAGACAAAAATTAACCATGTTGCTGAACAGTTCAATGGTGGTGGCCATCCGTTTGCTTCAGGTGCTACCGTTTATAGTTGGGCAGAGGCAGATCGGCTAATAGAAGCATTAAAAGCAGCCTGCAAGTAGGATGATGTAAGACTCGGATTATTAAATGTGTCCGAGTCTTTCACTTACTATTGTTAAAAATCAAGCTCAATGTGTATTTGACTCTGCTCATTAATAAAGAGATGCTTAATTTTTGCGCGATAGGTAAAGTCATCGATTTTATAGGTTTTGTTTTCAATGGTTCGGATTAATAATGGATAGTGTTCTGTTAATGTTGTCACTTCTTTTCCGATAATATCATTTACTTCATTTTTGATTAATTCAGTGAGTTCGTGTAGGCTAAAACGATCTAATTTAAATACATCTGCATTTGTAATTAGGATATCGACTGAATGAATGTGTAATTTTTCTTGATATTTTTGATTTAAATCCGACATATTTTCTTCTAATATTCGATAATTCAGTTGTAGTTCCTGGTTTTCAATTCTTAATTGTAAATTTTCTTCAATCCGTTTTTCCAACAATTGACCATACATGTAAATAAAAACGAAGTAACTGATGATTGCTCCGATAAAAAGGCCGACAAAAAAGCGTTGCCAGTTTTTGTTTTTATAATAAGGGAAGAGATGCATTAGTTTAGTTCCTCTTGGGTGAACCATTCAATGACTAAGAGTGCTACTTGGACACCACCCATGGCTGTTACTATGATTAGAATTTGTTTAACAATATCAATTGTTGAGCCTTGCATAATGCCACGTTCAAAATTTGAGATGACATCAAAGGTTCCTCCTATAGCGGCCACGATCGCCCAAATACGAAGACTTTTTGCAATTCTAGCGATTGATGTTAATGGTGGCTCGCCACTAGCAAAGGCGCCGATACTTCCGATAAATGCACCACCAATAATCACGCCAAGGGCAAGAAAAAAACACTGAATCATTGTCGCAAAAAAACGTTCCTCCATCATTTTTCTCCTTTATTTAAATACTCAACTTTCGCAGATCAAAATGCGTAAGTAAACCTTGGTATGGTGAGCTACTCATTGTCCACATTGACTTTACTTGTACACACGGAAAATTTAATCACAGATCCTTAGTTTGAGCGTTAATTCGTTCCGAAAAGCAACAGGTTCGCTTTTCGCGGGGATGGCTTCAGCTAACTTTTGTAGCAAGAACCGCTACAAAAGTGGATCTTCAGCTCATCCTATTCCCGCAGAAGTCTCACCTATTGCTTATCTCCACTTAGAGTTGCTGTTGTTACTTTAACTAATAAGTTTATTTAGTTGGAAAATGTAAAGAAAATAAATTGTGTCAATTTTCATAGTACAAAATCATAATCAAAACACGAATCTTTACAAGCAAGATAATAAAGACCATACGTAAATAAGAAAGTAAAATCAAGTGATTGGAACGGTGGGCGGCGACTCCAGCGGGAAAAGCACGAGTCCGAAAATCCTTATTGCGACACGGTAGTGGAGCAATAAAAGTTGAGGCCGGGCCCGCGGAAAGCGTCCGCCTAGAGTGAAAATCACGGGTCTAGTACTAACAAAATTATTCGTATTTTACTCTCAATTAGGGAATTGTAAAATTGATTTAATCAAATAGACTTGATTTGAAATTTAAACACTTTATTGAAAGCAATGTTAGTCTGAATCAATTGATTTCGTTTGTTCTAATCTATGTTAAAAGATGCTCGACTATGTTTTATTTTTCAAATCACAAATTTTTCAGCTATAATAGAAGCAATTCATTCTTTTGAAAGTGAGGTCGTTTAAATGTCGTTTGTTCATTTGCAAGTGAGAAGTGGTTATACATTTATGCGTAGTACCGTTAAAATCAATCAACTTGTTAAAAAAGCTAAACAAGATGGGATGGCAGCGATTGCTTTAACCGACCACAATGTTCTTCATGGTGCGATTGAATTTTATCGATCATGTAAACAAGAAGAGATTCAACCAATCATTGGGATGGAAACGACTGTTGAAGTAAACGGAAAAATTAACAACGTACTTGTTCTAGCTAAAAATAATCAAGGTTATCAGTCATTATTAAAAATTAGCTCAATGATCCAAACAGCAGAAGAAAAGCAAATTCAACTGACTGAGTTTACTAAACAGTTAAAAGAATGTATTTTGATCTTACCGATTGAAACAACTCAATTAAGAGATTTTTTCAATGAAAATGATCCAGAAATGATACGAGCATTTTTACAAATTTGGCCGGAACAACCGTTGATTGGCATTAACCGGTTTGAACTTGACTTGATTGGGGCAGCAAGCCAACTAGGTGTCGACCTTGTTGCATTAGGTGACGTACGATATGTGGAAAAAACAGATCAACAAGCCTATCGATACTTACGGGCAATGGATCAAAAAGTAAAACTCGTTATTCAAGATACTCAACGATATCAACATTTTTTTACTCAGACTGAAGCGAATGCATATTTTCAAGATCAGTTAAAGCTTATTGAAAAGACGCAAGAAATTGCTGATCAATGTCAAGTTAGTTTTGATTTTGACCAACAACACTTACCAAAGTATCCAGTGCCAGAAGATAAAACAGCCCATGTTTATTTACGTGAACGATGCGAGCAAATGTTAATTGAAAAATATTCTACGGACAAACAAGAAGCAGCTCAAGCGCGATTAGATTATGAACTCTCAGTCATTGAAAGCATGGACTTTAGTGATTATTTTTTAATTGTATGGGATTTTGTTCGTTTTGCTAAAACTGAAGGTATTTTAGTTGGTCCAGGACGTGGTTCTGCAGCGGGTTCCTTAGTTGCCTATTTATTAGAGATTACAAATATCGATCCGATTCAATACAATTTATTATTTGAACGGTTTTTAAATCCAGAACGGATCTCGATGCCGGATATTGACATCGATTTTTCAGATTATCGGAGAAATGAAGTCATTGAATATGTCAAGGGAAAGTATGGTTATGATTCTGTCGCTCAGATCGGTACTTTTGGTTCATTCAAAACACGCTCAACGATTCGTGAATTGGCTAAAGCTTTTGATTTAGCAAATGAGGATTTAACGTTTATCTTAAATGAGATCCCGGGACAAGGTGCACAATCAGTTGGAAAAACAATTAAACAATCGCAATCATTATTAGATTATATTAATCACAATCCTTACTTGAAGGATTTTTTCAAAGTGGCTAGCGTGATTGAAGATTTACCTAGGAATATGTCGACTCATGCAGCTGGTGTTATTATCCATGATCATCCGCTGGTTGAATTTGTGCCCTTAATTACGGACGGTTCGGGCAATAAATTGACTCAATTCGCAATGGATGATGTAGAACGAATTGGTTTATTAAAAATGGACTTTCTAGGATTGCGTAATTTAACGACAATTGAACGGATTATGAAGATGATTGCCCGTTATGAAGGAAATGATCTTGATTTAGAACAGATTCCATTAGATGATTCTGCAACGTATACGATTTTTCAAACAGGCAAAACAAACGGGATTTTTCAATTTGAATCACAAGGGATGAAAAATGTGTTAACGCGCTTAAAACCTACGCACTTTGAGGATGTAGTCGCTGTTAACGCCCTTTATCGTCCGGGACCGATGGATTTTATCGATACGTATATTAACCGAAAAAACAACCGAGAAAAAGTGAGTTATCTGCATCCTGACTTAAAACCAATCCTCGAATCAACATATGGTGTCTTAATTTATCAAGAGCAAATTATTCAGTTAGCCCATCGTTTTGCTGGATTAAGTCTAGGTAAAGCTGATATTTTACGAAGAGCAGTTAGCAAGAAAGATCGCAGCGAGCTGGAAGATTTAAAGCAGCAATTTATTGATGGTTGTTTAAACAAAGGCTATTCACAAAAGATTGCTGACGAATTATTTTCATGGATTGTTCGATTTGCGAACTACGGATTTAATCGGAGTCATGCGGTTGCCTATAGTATGATTGCATATTATTTAGCTTATTTTAAAGCGAATTATCCCGTTTACTTTATTGTCGAGTTATTAAATACGGTTATTGGTGAACAGACGAAAACAGCTAACTATATTAAAGAAGCGCAACAAAATAATCTAACGTTACTTGCCCCGACGATCAATAAAAGCCATTATTATTATCAACCAGAAAATGGTCAGATAAGAATGGGGTTATCATCGATTAAACGATTGAGTTACCCAATTGTTAATGAAATTATTCAAGTTAGGAAAAAGGCTAACTTTAAAAGTTTATTTGATTTTTGTATGCGCATTAATCTTAAAATCGTTAACCGAGGATCGATCGAAACATTGATATTAGCAGGTGCATTTGATGAATTTGGTGTTGAAAGAGCTTCATTGCTTGCATCTGTTGACCAAGCGATTGAACAAGGTGAATTATTTGGTGGGATGGATGATCAGGAATCTTTTTTTGGTCATTTAATCAACTTAGATGATCGTTATCAAGAAGTTGAGCCATTTGATTTGTTAGAAAAATTGAGTTTTGAAAAAGAATTGCTCGGTCTATATGTTTCTGACCATCCACTCGAAGTGAATCGTCGTAAATTGAGAGCAAATGGTATTATGGATTGGGCTTACTTTTACCAAAATCGGCAAGTGAAAAATATTTCGTTCGCAACTGTGATTCAAAAAATTAAGCAAATTAGAACGAAACGTGGTGACTCGATGGCTTTCATTGAGTTTAGTGATGAAAAGTTAGAAGTTGATGGGGTTATTTTTCCTGATTTATATCGAGAGGTGAAATTGACCTTAAATGAACAAATGTTTTGTTTAGTGAAAGGAAAGAAAGAACTACGAAATGGCAAGGAACAGATAATCGTAGAACAGATTGAACCATTAGATTTATCGGCAATTGATTCAATGTCTAAACTTTCACAACGGTTGTTCATTCAAGTGGTAGATCGTTCAGAGCTTCAGGCAACAATAAATTTGTTGAAAAAATTAGCGAATCAAAACCCAGGTGGAATTCCAATCATCATTCATCAAAAAGATCAAAACAAAACATTCCAACTGGCTGAAACCTATTCAATTATGAGCAATTACCAAGTGCTTCATACCCTAAAAAAACAACTCGGTGATCCTAATGTTGTATTGAAATAGCGATGAGTTCGACTCATAGCGACTTATACGTGTTAAAACACGAATGATAGATTTGGATAAAACCCATGATTTCCAACAAAAGTGGAAATCATGGATGATCAGCTAAAATAAACTGTTTTTTCTAATAATAAGCTGTTGTTATTTACACCAGGTACTAATTTGGTATAATAGAGAAGCTACTTCGTAAAAGAGATCAGATTTTCAATTCAAACAAATGAAGGGTGCGGTTTAGATTGTCAAGTTTAAAAGAAAATGCATTAAAGATGCATCGAGATAGCAAAGGTAAAATCTCAGTCAAATCAAAAGTCAAAGTCACAAATGCAGAGGAACTCAGCCTAGCCTATTCACCGGGTGTCGCAGAACCTTGCTTAGAAATTAGTCAAGACAAAGAAAAAGCCTATTTGTACACAATGAAAAGCCAAATGGTTGGCGTCATATCAAATGGTACGGCTGTACTAGGACTAGGAAACATTGGTGCACAAGCCGCACTTCCTGTTATGGAAGGTAAAGCAGTCTTATTTAAAAATTTTGCTGATGTTGATGCATTTCCAATTTGCCTTGATACAACAGATCCAGATCAATTGATTGACACTGTTCAAATGCTCGCACCGAACTTTGGCGGTATTAATCTTGAAGATATTGCAGCGCCTGATTGTTTTTACGTTGAAGAAAAGTTAAAACAATTATTAGATATTCCTGTTTTTCATGATGATCAACATGGAACGGCGATTGTGACAGTGGCTGGCTTAGTTAACGCACTTAAACTCGTTGATAAGCAGATGTCTGAAATTAAAGTAGTTGTCAATGGTGCAGGCGCAGCTGGAATCGCGATCGTTCGATTACTCAATCAGTTTGGAGTCAAGCAAATTGTTATTTGTGATTCACAAGGTGCGATTTATAGAGGACGCGAGCAGGGGATGAACCCAATTAAACAGACGATCGCTAAAGAAACAAATGATCAGAAAGAGACTGGAGATTTAAAAGCAGTGATGAAAAACGCTGATGTATTTATCGGTGTCTCTTTGGCCAACTTAGTTGATCAAGACATGGTTCGTTCGATGAATCGTGATCCAATTATCTTTGCGATGGCTAACCCAAATCCAGAAATTATGCCAGAAGATGCGCTTGCAGCTGGAGCAAGAGTTGTCGGAACTGGTCGATCAGATTATCCAAACCAGGTCAATAACGTGTTAGCATTCCCTGGTATTTTTAAGGGAGCATTAACTGTGATGGCATCAGAGATTAATGAACCGATGAAAATTGCAGCCGTTCATGCGATTGCAGAATTAATCGACAAAGAGGACTTATCCGAAACATATATTATTCCAGATCCATTTGATCCACGTGTGGCGCAGGCTGTCGGTCAAGCTGTTGCTAAAGCTGCCCAGGAATCAGGTGTCGCTTCAAGAAATTAATTGACCTGATACGTTTAATTTAAGCTTTAAATCTCTTATTTAGGAGGGACTCAGGATGCCGTTAAAACGTATTTTTAAGAAAAAACGAAAATATGCAGCTCTTCCAACTGAAAAAGCCAAGCAAGATATCCCTGAAGGGCTAGTTGAGAAGTGCCAACAATGTTCAAAAATTTTTTATGAAAAAGAATGGAAAAATAACCTTCACGTTTGTCCATCCTGTGGAACACACCATAAGATGACCGCGAAAGAAAGAATCGCAAGTTTAATCGATGAGGGAAGTTTTCAAGAGTGGGATGCTGAGCTCAAAACAACGAATCCATTAAACTTTCCAGAATATGAGCAAAAATTAACTCGAGATCAAGAAAAAACGGGTTTGAATGATGCAATTATTACTGGAAGAGGAAAAATAAATAAAACGGATGTTGTGCTAGTCGTGATGGACCCATTTTTCCGGATGGCTAGTATGGGCGGTGTTGTTGGTGAAAAAATTGCCCGTGCTTTGGAAAGGGCAAAGGACAGTCAGTTGCCGGTTATCATTTTTACAGCATCAGGTGGGGCACGAATGCAAGAAGGTATGATCAGTCTAATGCAGATGGCCAAAACAGCAATGGCTGTTGACCGTTTTGATCAAGCGGGTGGTTGTTTGATTGTTGTGATGACAAATCCAACGACCGGTGGAGTGACGGCAAGCTTTGCTTCGATTGGTGATTATCATTTTGCAGAGCCTAATGCATTGATTGGGTTTGCGGGTCGAAGAATTATTGAACAGACGATTCGCGAGAAATTACCGGATGATTTTCAAACTGCTGAATTTCAATTGGAACAAGGTCAAATTGATCGAATTGTCAAACGTTCTGCACTAAAACAATTGTTAACAACCGTATTAGACCTCCATACCGTAGGGAGTGATCATTTATGAAACAATTCTTAGATTTTGAAAAACCAATTTTTGAATTAAAAGATAAAATTACTGAGTTGAAACAGATGGCAGATGAAAGTGAACTTGATTTAGCTGAAGATATTCATCGGCTAGAAACAAGACTTGTCAATTTAGAAGAAAATATTTATCAACATCTATCTGCTTGGGATCGTGTTCAAATCGCCAGACATCCAGAGCGACCAACGGCATTAGATTATATTGATCATTTGTTCACTGACTTTATTGAACTCCATGGTGATCGATTATTTCGAGATGATCCGGCAATTATAACTGGAATTGCTAGCTATAAAGGTCAGCCAGTAACAGTGATTGCTCAGCAGCGTGGGAAGAATACAAAAGAAAATATTTATCGTAATTTTGCTAGTGCTCATCCAGAAGGCTATCGTAAAGCACTTCGTCAAATGAAGTTAGCTGAAAAATTTAATCGACCGATTATTTCATTTATTGATACAAAAGGTGCTCATCCAGGTAAAGGGGCAGAAGAAAGAGGCCAAGGTGAGGCGATTGCTCGTAACTTAAAGGAAATGGCACAACTTCGAGTACCTAGCTTATCAATCGTGATTGGTGAAGGTGGAAGTGGTGGTGCGTTGGGCATTGGTTTGACAGATCAAATCTATATGTTAGAAAACTCAATTTACTCAGTCATTTCTCCAGAGGGAGCAGCCAGTATTCTATGGAAAGATGCGACAAAAGCAAAAGAGGCAGCTCAATCGTTAAAATTGAATGCTCAAGATTTAAAGCAACTTGATATTATTGATGATATTATTCCTGAGCCAAAAGGTGGCGCCCATCGAGATTTTCAAATGCAAGCAGCGTACTTAGATGTTCATATTAAAAAGTCGATTAAATATTTACAGAGCCTCCCGGTCGAAGAACTGATCGACCGGCGTTGGGAAAAGTACAAGAAAATTGGAGAATTTCAAAATTAAGTCACGTAATATGTGTCACTCGATAAAACAATAAATATTGTTAGTCAAATGATTTAAATTTCACCCCTAAAAGTGTATATTTAGGGGTGAGATTTTGTTAACTTTAATGTATAATCTTAATGGGCGTGATATTAGGATATATCTACATGTTTATGTTAAGCTTATAGAGTGTAGATTTTAGATTGAGGTGATTAAATGAAGAAGATAGCCGTTTTAACAAGTGGCGGAGATGCTCCAGGCATGAATGCAGCGATTCGAGCTGTTGTTAGAAAAGGGATCTATCAAGGACTTGAAATATACGGAGTTTCTAACGGATTTCAGGGCTTGATGGACGGTAAAATTGAGAAGATGGAATTAGGATCGGTTGGTGATATTATCCAACGAGGTGGAACCATTCTTTTTTCTGCTCGTTCCGAAGAATTTAAAACGGATCAAGGTCAAGAACTTGCAATCAAACAATTGAAAAAACTAGGTATTGAAGGATTGATTGTTCTTGGTGGTGATGGATCGTTTACAGGTGCGTTGAAATTAACAGAGAAAGGCTTTCCTTGTGTTGGAATTCCGTGTACAATTGATAATGATATTCCTGGCACTGACTTTACAGTTGGTTTTGATACAGCATTAAACACAATTGTAGAGGCTGCCGATAAAATAAGAGATACAGCAACTTCTCATGAGCGTACATATGTGATTGAGGTTATGGGCAGGGATGCAGGGGATTTAGCACTTTGGTCAGGACTAGCAAACGGTGCTGAAAGTGTGATTATTCCTGAGCGTGATGAACCTTTTGAAAATGTGATTGAGCGTTTAAAAAGAGGACGAGCACGTGGGAAAAAGCATAGTATCATTATTTTGGCTGAAGGTGTTGGAAGTGGAATTGAGCTAGGTAAACGGATTGAAGAAACAGCTGGTCAAGAAACACGTGTAACTGTATTGGGACACATCCAACGAGGTGGTCAGCCGACTGGTTCAGATCGTGTTTTAGCGAGTCGTCTCGGAGCAAAGGCGATCGATTTATTGCTTAATGGTGAAGAAGGTATGATGGTCGGCATTGAGGCTAACCAGCTTACTCAGCACAAAATTGCGGATATTCTTAGTAAGCCGCACAACCTAGATATGAGTTTATATAAACTAATGGGGGAACTATCTATCTAAAATTACAATAGATATTATAGTGTTTTTATAAATATGAAGGAGGAAATGAAATAATGAGAAAAACAAAGATCGTATGTACGATAGGACCAGTTTCAGAATCAATTGAAAAAACAACAGAATTAATTGCGGCGGGTATGAACGTTTCGCGTCTGAATTTTTCACACGGGGATTTTGAAGAGCATGGTAATCGAATTAAAAATATTCGCGAAGCTTCAAAGAAATTAGGTAAAACAGTAGCGATTCTTCTAGATACTAAAGGCCCTGAAATCCGTACTGGAACAATGGCTGAAGGTAAGGTAGATATTGTTAAAGGTCAAACAATTAATATTTCAATGGATGAGACTGTAAAAGGAACTAAAGAGTGTTTTGCGATTACTTATCCGAATTTAATTAACGATGTTCACGTAGGCTCAAAGATTCTTTTAGATGATGGTTTAGTTGAACTAGAAGTTACAGACATTTTAAAAGATAAAAATGAACTCCAAACAAAAGCACTTAACTCAGGTGTATTAAAAGATAAAAAAGGAGTCAACGTGCCAAATGTAAGTGTTAACTTACCAGGGATGACTGAAAAAGATGCTCAAGATATTCTATTTGGTATTGAGCAAGGCGTAGACTATATCGCTGCATCATTTATTCGACGTGCAGCTGACGTTTTATCTATTCGTGAGCACCTTGATAAAAATGGTGGTAAAGATATTCAAATTATCTCTAAAATTGAAAACCAAGAAGGTGTCGATAACCTAGATGCGATCCTTCAGGTATCAGATGGTATTATGGTAGCACGTGGAGACTTAGGTGTTGAAATTCCACCTGAAGATGTACCAGTTGTTCAAAAATCAATGATCCAAAAATGTAATCTAGCTGGTAAACCAGTTATTACAGCAACACAAATGTTAGACTCAATGGAACGCAACCCAAGACCTACTCGTGCAGAAGCTTCAGACGTCGCAAACGCAATTTTTGACGGAACAGACGCGATTATGTTGTCTGGTGAAACCGCTGCAGGTGATTACCCAGTTCAAGCAGTTCAAACAATGCATAATATTGCAATTAAAACTGAAGCTAATTTAGACCATAAAGCAATTCTTGATAAGCGTTCGAAATCAAGCGACATTACAATGACAGATGCGATTAGCCAATCTGTAAATCACACTGCTATGAATTTAGATGTTAATGCAATCTTAGCGCCAACAGTGAGTGGTCATACAGCTCGTGTCATTTCGAAATATCGACCAAAAGCACCAATTATTGCCGTTACTTTTGATGAAAGAGTAAGTCGTGGTTTATCATTAGTATGGGGTGTTCACACGATTGTTGGTGACGTTGCTTATACAACAGATAAAGTACTAAATGTTGCAATTGATCGTGGTTTAGAAACAAACCTATTAAAGCGTGGTGACCGTGTTGTAATTACTGCAGGTGTACCTGTTGGTGAGAGCGGTACAACAAACATGATGAAAGTTCACATCATTGGTGATGTCTTAACTAAAGGTCAAGGCGTAGGTAAAGGCAGTTCATTCGGACGTGTAGTTGTGGCAAAAAACGCTACAGAAGCGAATGAAAAAGTAAGCTATGGTGATATTCTTGTCACACAAGCAACAGATAAAGGCATGATGCCTGCATTAGAAAAAGCAAATGGTATTATTACTGTTGAAGGTGGCTTAACTTCACACGCGGCAGTTGTTGGACTTGACTTATCAATCCCTGTTATCGTTGGTGTTGATAACGCGCTTACTGTTCTAGAAGAAGGTAAAGAAATTACAGTAGATGCTAAACGTGGCGATATTTACAGTGGTAGAGCAAGTATTTTATAAAATTAGAATCGTAAAAATTAGTAGATCAAAAAGGGGGAAGTTCCCCCTTTTTTTATCTAAAATTTTAACTTCTGAAGAGGTGCTATCATGTTTAAGTGGTTATTATTTATTTTAATTACCGTTCCTTTAATTGAATTATCAATCATCATCTGGGCGAGTTCGTACATTAGTGGTTGGTCGATTATCGGTATGATTGTTTTAACTGGTTTCATTGGGGCAACTTTGGCCAAACAACAAGGCATTGAAGCGCTCCGACGTGCACAAGTCAGTATGCAGAATGGACAACTTCCAAGTGAACTTTTTTTTGATGGGCTTGCAATTTTAATTGGGGGACTTGCTTTATTAATGCCTGGATTTTTAACGGATCTGTTTGGTTTGATCTTACTGATACCGCTGACAAGACGGGTCTTTAAAACATGGTTAAAAGCAATTTTCCAAAATATGATTAATCAAAAACATCACATTATTTATCGTCGTTTTTAGGGTGTTCTTCCGAAGCGAATATAACGATAAACCATTTGATCAAGCTGGCTAAGCTTGATCGCTTGAATCGTAATTAACATAATTGGTGTGAATAGGACACCGAATAAGCCAAAACTTAAAAAACAAAGATAGCCAATACTGATCACAAATAATGCGTTCATACCAATTTGTTCAGAGACTAATTTTGGCTCTAGAAACTGTCTGACACCGACAATGATGAGATAAATAATTGAAAGTTCAATTGCGATGATAAATTGTCGAGTGATTAAACAATAAATAATCCATGGCCAGAGCAACAAGCCAACACCAATTATAGGGATAAAGTCAATGAGTCCAACGACGATGCCTAACGTAAAAGCACGATCAATTTTTAAAAAATAAAAACCAATGATGAGTACAACGATCGTTACGCTAGTGACAATGAGTTGTGCTTTTATGTATCCCCAACTAATTTTAATGAAATATCGGCAAAACAGTCGACTGATTTGACTGATTTTCTTTGGCAACCAATTGACCAGCCGTTGTTGATATGCCTTCCAATCTTTACATAATAAGATCGTCAAAATCGTCACGATAATTGTTGTAGACGTTATTTCAACCGTTTGAACGATTAAGTCTGTTACAAATGGGATGAAATGATTGGCGAGTTTTTGGCTAGTTGCTATGACAACGTGATAGAGGTTGTCAATCAGCTTGATCAAATTTTCAGCTAGATCATAATCAAATCGGTTTAAAAATAACTCAACATTCAAGAGCGTATTTTCGGTGAAATATTCAATCCAGATCTTGATATGTTCAACGACGACTTGAAAATAAACTGGAAATTGAATGATAATTGAGTCAAACAAATCAATGAGATAAATTAAGACTAGACTGAGACTGATTGATACGATTAAAAATAATGTGATCAGACAAATGATGATAGCCAATGTACGATTCAATTTTAATTTATCCTCGATTAACTGGATCGGCTTTTGTAACAATGCACTTAAACCGACGACAATTACAAATACAAATAAGTAATTGATGACTAGGTAAATGGTGAGTCCAATTCCACTAATGATTAAGATGACAATTAAAACTCTTAACCAAATTGCTATAAAATCTCCAGTCAGTTCCACCACCTGCTTGTCTGTTACTATGTTTATAATTAAAAATATGATAAGATATAACAGATCATGCGATAATTTTTCTAAACGTTATGATTTATGTTAAAATACTTATTATCTAGCTAAAGTTTAAATTGAGGGGACCGCTATGTTTAACTTATCGACGCTTTTTCTAATTATAATATTTACACTCGCCTACATCGGTAAGAACCAATCGATCATGATTGCTGTCTATATTTTGTTAGGCATTCAATTATTAAAGCTTGATGAAAAATTGTTTCCTTTCATTCAGCAAAAGGGCATGACCATTGGTATTACGATCATTACGATATCGGTTTTAGTTCCGATCGCAACAGGTGAAATTGGTTTTAAAGAATTAGTCGACAGCGTAAAAAGTTATTATGGTTGGATCGCATTAGGATCAGGTTTATTTGTCGCAATTGTTGCACGAGGTGGCCTTGATTTACTAACAAATGACCCTCATTTAACGACAGCACTTGTCATGGGAACTATTATCGCTGTTGTATTTTTACAAGGAGTAGCGGTAGGCCCATTAATTGGTGCTGGTATAGCTTATATGATTATGCGAATTGTTGACTTTTTATTCGTAAACTAGTCAATCTTGTCATCTCTAATCAACTGTAAGTCAATACAAAAGATTCAGACTAATATGAAATCAACGACCGCAAGTAAAGAAATTGCCTTTTAATTTTATAGGAAAAGGAGGAAGTTCTATGATAAAAACAAAAGGTTTAGAAGGTGTTGTTCTAACAGACTCAAACATCACTTCAATCGTTGGTACGCAACTTTCTTATGTTGGCTACGCGATTGACGATCTAGTTGAGTCAGCGACATTTGAAGAAGTTATCTACTTGCTTTGGTATAAACGCCTACCAACTCAAGCGGAATTAACAGAATTTAAAGATAATTTATTCGAAGCGATGGAACTACCGGAGGAAATCTACCCACATATCGACTATATGGATTTTAATAAAATTCATCCAATGTCAGCATTACGTTCGATAATTTCTTTATTGGGTGCCTATGATCCTGAGGACTCGCTCACACATGAAGAAGCAAAAATGGAAAAAGCGGTTCGATTACAAGCCCGGATCCTAATTGTGATTACGACGATCGCACGCATTCGTCAAGGTAAGGAAGTGCTTCAACCGAAAAGAGAATATAGTTATGCTGAAAACTTTTTATATTTATTAAAAGGTGACCCTGTTGATCCACTCGAAGCGAAAGCATTTGATCAGGCCCTCATTTTGCATGCTGATCATGAACTAAATGCATCAACTTTTACAGCACGTGTATGTGTTGCTACTCTATCAGACTTATATTCTGGTCTAACTGCGGCAATTAGTGCGTTAAAAGGAGAACTTCACGGTGGTGCAAATGAAGAAGTAATCAAAATGTTGATGGAAATTGGGGAAGTTGATCGTGCCATTCCATACATAAAGGAAAAGATGGCTAATAAGGAAAAAATAATGGGAATGGGACACCGTGTTTATAAAGAAGGTGACCCTCGTGCGAAATTTTTAAAAGAAATGTCGAGACAATTGACGAAAAAAGCTGGTCAAGAAAAGTGGTATCAAATCTCTGAAATTATTGAAGATTATATTAAAAATGAAAAAGGTTTACCAGCTAACGTTGATTTTTATTCAGCATCAACCTATCATTCTATGGGAATTGATCATGATTTATTTACACCGATTTTCGCTATGAGTCGAACATCTGGTTGGGTTGCTCATATGCTTGAGCAATATGATAACAATCGTTTAATTCGCCCACGCTCAAATTATGTTGGACCGAAAAAATTAGACTTCATTCCATTATCAGAGCGCTAGTCAAAGAGTTAGTAAACTAAAAATGATAAATTAATAGATTATTAGGAGGTATTTTTATGGTACAAGGAGAAAAAGTAGTTGTAGAAAACGGTGTATTAAAGACACCAGATCACGTAACAATTCCATTTATTGAAGGAGACGGGACTGGTCCAGATATATGGGCAGCATCTAGTCGTGTATTGGAAGCCGCTGTGGAAAAAGCTTATCAAGGCAAGAAAAGTATCGTTTGGAAAGAAGTTTTAGCTGGTGAGAAAGCTTTTGAAACAACTGGCGAATGGTTACCAGAAGAAACGCTTGATACGATTCGCGACTATAAAATTGCCATTAAAGGTCCACTAACAACACCAATTGGTGGGGGATTCCGGTCATTAAACGTTGCTCTAAGACAAAAACTTGATTTATTTACTTGCCTGCGCCCAGTTCGTTATTTTGATGGTGTTCCTTCACCTGTCAAGCGTCCTGAGGATACTGATATGGCGATCTTCCGCGAGAATACAGAAGATATTTATGCGGGTATTGAATGGGAAAAAGGAACGGCTGAAGCTAAGCGTCTGATTGACTTCCTGAAAAATGAATTAGGTGTGACTAATATTCGTTTCCCTGAAACATCAGGAATAGGTATAAAGCCAATTTCAGAAGAGGGGACACATCGTCTCGTTCGAGCAGCAATTGATTATGCGATTAAAGAAGGTAGAAAAAGTGTGACACTTGTTCATAAAGGGAACATTATGAAGTTTACAGAAGGCGCTTTTAAAAATTGGGGTTATGAATTAGCCGAGAAGGAATACGGTGATAAAGTATTTACGTGGGCTGAATATGATCAGATTGCAGAACAAGATGGTCGAGATGCTGCAAATAAAGCACAAGCTGAAGCTGAAGCGGCAGGTAAGATTATTATTAAAGATGTGATCGCAGATATTTTCTTACAACAAATTCTAACACGTCCGAAAGAGTTTGATGTTGTTGCAACAATGAACTTAAATGGTGATTATATTTCTGATGCATTGGCTGCTCAAGTTGGTGGAATTGGGATTGCACCTGGTGCGAATATTAACTATGAAACTGGACATGCTATTTTTGAAGCAACACATGGTACAGCACCTAAATATGCAGGTCTTGATAAAGTGAATCCATCGTCTGTTATTTTGTCTGGTGTATTAATGTTAGAGCACTTAGGCTGGAACGAAGCGGCTAAATTGATTACCGATTCAATGAATCAGACGATCAGTTCAAAAGTCGTCACATATGACTTCGCTCGTCTAATGGATGATGCTAAAGAAGTTAAAACATCAGAATTCGCTGATGAATTAATTAAGAATATGGGATAATTTAACGACATTCAAACTCATTATTACTGATTCAGGTGACTATTTTGAGTAATATTTCAGGTTCATATCGGTGATTTCACTGCAGGCGGATGCTTGTCGCGGGGATGGATCTTCGGCTCATCCGCGGAAATAAAGAACAATTTCCTTCGTGCGATGTATCGTTGCCGAAGCATTCCTTGTCCTATTCCCGCTGGAGTCACCGCCTTCCACTCAAACACCTAGATAATGTACTTGTAACAAAACTGTATATTATTTAGAGTTATTGTTTGGGAGTAAGCATTGGCTTTGGCAATTAAGCAATCGATTAATGAGTATAAACGGATGATATTTAGTTACATAAATATTATTCGTTTTTTTATTAGGTATAAAGTTTAGTTACTGTATAAGTATAGAATATCTGTCTAGTGATTGGAACGGCAGGCGGCGACTCCTGTGGGAAAAATCGTGTCCGAAGATCCAGTGATAAAAGCTTGAAAAGCTTTTATCAATTAGCTGAGGCCGATCCCACGGAAAGCGTCCGCCTAGAGTGGAAATCACCGTGCTACCTCTAGCTCCATCATTCATGTTCTAAATTGAATTAAGTAATTATGAGATTAATTAAAATTTACTGTAAATTAACATTGTAAATAATATTTTACATATTTACGGAAGCTTTATGATTCACAATTTCATAGTAAAGTTGTATGATTAATGTAAAGACGGTAGTGTAAAAAGTTCTATGAAAAGATACTGAATTGGAGGATGAATTCAAAATACAATATGTTTTTTGATC
>NZ_BAABDL010000128.1:0-5744 GCF_039539605.1 Amphibacillus indicireducens
GCCGTATACGAGAACCGTATGTACGGTGGTGTGAGAGGGACGGAGGTTAGTCACCTCCCCCTATCTCAATTTATGATCGTAGCTAGTTATATTATTTTTACGAGTGTCTTTGTTACTTTATATACATAGTTTTGAGTGTAAATAGTTTCAATTATGATTGATTAAAGCTATAATAAAGTCAGTTTAAGCAAGGGAAAGGAAGAAACAATGGCTGTTCCAAATCAAGGTTCACCTATAAAAATTCATAGCTACAAACATAATGGACAGCTTCATCGGACATGGCAAGAGACGACTGTCCTAAAAGCAACAAAGACACGAGTTATAGGTGCAAATGATCGGACGAGGGTGTTAGAAAGTGATGGACGAACATGGGTGACTCGTGAACCGGCAATCTGTTTTTTTTATACAAAGCATTGGTTTAATGTGATCGGCATGCTACGAGATGATGGTGTCCATTATTATTGCAATCTCAGTTCACCGTTTATCTATGAAGCGGGGGCGGTGAAGTATATCGACTATGATTTAGATATTAAAGTTTTTCCTGATATGACTTATACACTTCTTGATGAAGATGAGTATAAAATTCATCGTAAACAAATGAATTATCCGGATGTGATGGACCGAATTTTATGGAATAATGTCAGTCAGTTGATCCAGATGATTCATCAACGTAAAGGTCCGTTTGCATACGAGCATGTTGAGCGATGGTATGAAATGTTTTTGACTTATCGTTCGTTTTAAGTGATTAAAAAATGACCAAGCCTACACGTAAAAACTTTTAATTGTTATCAGTTTCTACTTCGTGAAGGAGGTCATTTTTTAATTTAATCTAGATCACGTTTTGAAATAATTTTTACTTTTTCATTGGCATGGAACTTATCATAGCTACTTAATAAAGCTTGTAAGTGATTGAGTTCGTGATCGTACTTGATTAATTTAGTTGCTAAGGGTAAGAAAATTAAATAATCACTTTCGTTTTCTTGATATAAGTTTAATAATGCATCAACAAAGTTGGAAATATTTGATTGACTATCATGTGTTTTGTCATAAGGTTTAATTTTTCCAGTGAAGCTAAGTAACATATGTTCATGTCGATGGACAACAAAATCAATTTCTTGAACAAGCTTTGTCCGAATATCGACTGGAATCATATTTGTTCGGTTGTCGACGGTATGAATTGTTCGAAGTAAACTAAAACTCACATGACTCACTTTAATTAATTGCCTAAAGATAACAAGCTTTCTTATCCGAGATAATTTGTTTTTTGATAAATAGATTCGCTCTTCGGAGAAAAGTAAATACAGTTCATCCATTCGAATCAGCTTCCGGTTCAGTTCCTGCATTTCTTTCTTTAAAGAAGGATCATCAGATAAGTGTCTAATCGTAACCCTTAACCATTGAATAATTTCTAATGTTAACTCTTTAATATGCTCAAATAATGTTGACTCATATTTAGGTGGAATAAAAACAAGATTGACAATAAAAGCAGACAATATCCCGAGCATTAACGATGAAAAACGTACGATACCAAAATGAAAGATCTCCATCGATGTCGTTTCCATCACAGAAATAACTGCAACTAAAGCAATTGAGACAGCACTTTTCTCAAACTTTAAAAATCGACAAATAACAATTACAATCACGACTGCTAAGCCAACGACAACTGCTTCATTCCCCAATGTATATGCTAAAAGAATTCCGGTTAATACACCGATGAAATTTCCATATAGTTGTTTGAAAGTAATTTTAAACGATTGATAAACAGACGGTTGAATCGCAAAAACAGCAGCAAATCCAGCGAATACTGATGAAGGAAAACCGATCAGTCCAGCAAAATATAATGCGATTGCAACAGCCAATCCTGTTTTAAACATCCGAGCACCTAACTTCATCAGAAGAAAGCCCCCTTTAAATAAACTACTTAACTTAATAAAATTCATTTATCGCAGTGCAACTGTCAGTAAGACTCCCACTTCAAGAATTCGAAGGAAACCAAGAATTGTAAATGGGAGATCAACTGACAGTAACGGCCCGATTGGTTCAAGGGCCTTTAGGTCATACCCTTGTGGTACTAACAAATATTTTCGATGGAACGAGTAATCGCAAATGTCTTCGGTGGGACGAGTAATCGCAAATGCCTTCGATGGGACGAGTAATCGCAGTCCCAGTCCCAGTCCCAGTCCCAGTCCCAGTCCCAATCAGTGAGGGATGAAGCCCCCCGACTGATTGAAGTTTCACTTTATATCATATAATATTTCCTGAAATAAAGACAGCTAAACAAAAAGGACCTTTACTGAGAAAATCTCAGCAAAGGCCAAGTTCATGCTTTGAAGGGAAGTCATACAAATTGACAAAAAAAGCATGAGTTGAAAAATAAATTTCAAAAATAATCATAGCATAATCTGAATAGATAATCAATTCAAAATAAATAAATATTCATAATATTATAGTTAATTTAGAAAAATAGGATCTGATACTAAAATTTACTTCAAAACCGAACGATAATGGAATGATATTAAACTTACTAAATAGATGAAATGCTGGTATAATAGGATTTAATCCTTTAGTCAATATTATGATCTGATCACAATAAAGGATAGCAACAACTGAATGCTTATTATAATCCGGTGAATAAATATGCGATAAAACTTATTTTTAAACATAATGTTTATTTGAGTTAGCATGAATTCGATCGTTAATCGTCAAGCGAATCTATTGCGATATAACCGTTTAATGAGCTCATAATAAGGGAATTAATAAATAGTACTTTTAACTACTTTTGACAAAAAAACAAGAGGAAAGCTGGGATTCAATGATTAATGTAGGAGATGCTGTACCAACTTATCAATTAACAACAGATCAAGGTGAGACGATCGCTTTAACCGATTATTCAGGAGAATTTGTTGTCTTATATTTTTGCCCGAAAGATAATACACCAGGTTGTACAACACAAGCTTGCTCGTTTCGGGATGGTTATGATCAGTTTCAGGAACTTAATGCAACGATAATTGGAGTCAGCCCAGATTCAGCTGAAAGTCATCAATCGTTTAAAGTAAAACACGATCTACCTTTTTCATTAATTGTTGATGCAGATCATCAATTAGCAAAAGATTTTGGTGCAACAAAACTGAAAGAAAAAGCAGGCGAACAATACTTAGGGATTAACCGTTCAACTTATTTAATTGATCAAAATGGAATTGTTCAAAAGATATTTAAAGATGTCCAAGTTATCGGCCATACAAAACAAGTTTTACAAGCCATTAAAGAGATAACAGAAGAGTAACAATATTATGCTAGTGTTGAGTCATTTAAGTTTGGCATTTTTCTACAAAGAAACTAAATTTAATCTCGGATAGCGGGGGATGCAAATGATCATTTTATCAACAACACGGTTAACAGCGGAAATTGAACGCCAATTACAGGAGCAATACAAGGATTACACCTTTAGATACATGGAAAATATTAAAGCAGCTCAGCGATATTTAAAAGATGCAGATATATTATTAACATATGGAAACGACATTGGAGCCAGCGATATCGAAAAGGCAAAGTCGTTAAAATGGATCATGGTGCTCTCGGCTGGCATCGACGGAATGCCTCTTGAAGTAATTAAACAACGGCAGATATTATTAACAAATGTGAGAGGCATACATAAAACGCAAATGGCAGAATATGCTGTAGCGATGCTGTTAAGCCACTATCAAAATTTAACGATTTTTCATCAAAGACAAAAAGACAAACTTTGGGATAAGACAATTAAGAGGCGTGAAATAACTGGTCGAACAATAACTATTGTAGGGGCTGGTTCGATTGGGGAAGAATTGGCACGACTAGCTAAAGCATTTCAAATGAAAACAATTGCTGTCACCTATTCTGGAGGTTCGCGTCCACATTTTGATTATGTTTATCGCCAGGATGACTTAGAGCAAGCGCTAAAAGAAGCTGATTTTGTCGTTTCAATTTTACCGAGTACAAAGGAAACAGAAGGCTATTATAAAGAGCAACATTTCAAGTGGATGAAGAAAACAGCTATTTTCTTAAATATCGGTCGAGGAACAGCAGTCGATGAGGCAACTTTAGTCAATGCACTAGATAATGATGAAATCGAGCATGCTATATTAGACGTAACACCGATTGAACCATTACCGAAAGAAAGTCGATTATGGTCACATGAAAAAGTAACTTTGACACCACACGTCTCTGGTGGATCAGATCGATATATTCCTCGTGCGATGGAGTTGTTTGAAAAAAGTTTAAATCAATATATTTCTACAGGTACAGTTTCAATTAATAAAATAAATTTAGACAGGGGGTATTAAGGTGCGGATTTATACAAGGACAGGTGATCAAGGTGAAACATCATTAGTCTATGGTGAACGTGTCCCAAAAAATCATTTACGTGTAGAAGCTTACGGAACATGTGACGAAGTGAATGCAGTGATTGGTGTTGCAACAAGCACAATAGATCAAGGTTTAAGTTGGTCAATTCAAGAACGAAAGACGTTTGTAGAATGTATGAAAAATATACAAACACTATTGTTTCATGTTGGGGCAGAGCTATCAACACCAAAAGGGAAAGAAGTTGCTTGGCCATTAATCCAAGAACATATTGATCAATTAGAAAGTACAATTGATCAATGGGAACAAACATTATCACCATTAACGCAGTTTATCTTACCGAATGGCCATCCAACAGGTGCAACTTTACATCACGCGAGGACAATTGTTAGACGAGCAGAGCGGATTGTCGTTGGCCTAAAGGATGAAGTAAACCCACTCGTACTCGTTTTTCTAAATCGTTTATCAGATCTTTTATTTGTTGCCGCTAGATACGTTAACAAATTTAGCGCATACGAAGAGCTAGGTTTTGAAAAAGCTTAAAACTTTAATCAGAGGGGGTATTATCCTCACTAATTGGGGTTGGAACTGGGACTGCGACTGCGATTACTCGTCCCACCGAAGACATTTGCGGTTACTCATTTCAGCACAACTTTTAATAAATAGACCGTTTAATTGACAGAACAACCGTTAAAGGGTAAACTAATTGTAAGGATTATAAAGTAATAATTGCAATTATTGAATAACTAAACTTATATAGTATCTATTTAAACGGCTATCAAACAAATTTATTTATTGAAAGTGAGGTGGGTGGCCATGCATGATCATCACGAGCATAATGAACTTCAAGATGCAGTTGAACGTTTAAAACAGTCAGGTGTTAGAATAACGCCACAGCGATTTGCTGTATTAGAGTTTCTAGTTAATGCAAAATCACATCCGACAGCTGATGAAATTTATAAAGCGTTGGAAGGGAAATTCCCAAATATGAGTGTCGCAACCGTGTATAACAACTTGCGAGTATTTAGAGAAATTGGACTCGTTAAAGAATTGACCTATGGTGATGCCTCTAGTCGTTTTGACTATGCTACATCAAAGCACTACCATGTTATCTGTGAATCATGTGGTAAGATTGTTGACTTCCATTATCCGACTTTGGATGAAGTTGAATCATTGGCGGAGAAAGTTACTGGTTTTTCGATCAGTCACCACCGCATGGAAATCTATGGCATATGCCCGGACTGTAAAGTGACCCATTAATTAATCAAGCAAATCCCTACTTGGAATCGATCCAAGTAGGGATGTTTTTTTGAAGTGAAAAGGGGTTGTTTCATTATCTTGAGTTTTACAGTGAAATCACACAAAACCACCCCTTCATCCCTTGGTATACATAGGGATAAGGGGTG
>NZ_BAABDL010000129.1:0-1512 GCF_039539605.1 Amphibacillus indicireducens
TTAAATATGATAATTAGATTTTAACACAAAGTTATCCACAACTAACGAATTTTATAATTTCCTAAACAATAAATAAGGTTCACAAGCAATTGTATTTGATAAATTGCCAGTGAACCCTTTAAAATCTATGATTAGATTTTGAATAATTACATTAAAACCACCATATAGCTACAGAACAGAATAATCAATCAACTCTCCTTGTTTCATTTCGTAGTCTATTACGGACTGAGGTGCTCCAAGTTGATCTTTCCATGCATTTCTTCGAATACTAATTTTTCTGAAACCCAATTTTTCATATAAACGTTGTGCTTGCAAATTATTGAGATTAGTATCAAGAACAATTGTTTCAAAGCCTCTTTTAAACAATTCTTTTATCAACATTGAAAGTAGTATTCTTCCGTAGCCTTGATTGTGTTTAGAAAAGTCACATATTTTGATACCTATCTCTAGATTACCATTATTCAACAACCGGTAATTCATTTCACCGATAGGTATTTTGTTAAGTTCGATGATCAATAATTCAGAAACGTTATCTTTACTATCATTGATCTGTTTATCCACTTGTTCTGAGGTTATTCCAAGGCCATTTGGGAATCCAGCGTGCGCCATAACTTTGCCGTTATTCCACCATGATATTAGTAACCCTACATCGTTATTCGTTGCACTTCTAATTGTTAGATTGTGATTATTTAAAAACATAAGATTCACCTCTCAACTGCTAAAGTTAAAAGTTAATCAAATCGTAGTTTTTCTGCATATGATTAGTAAGTTAAATTTTCGAAATCATCACTACACACTCTACATGCGGTATCATATTACTCTTATACAATTTAACAAATCATACTGTAACAGGGGTAAATACTCAATTTCTATCCCCCTATTTTAACTTGTATAAGTCTCAATGTGGGTGCTTAAATCAGTAATATTCGTTTGAATCTTCAGCTGATTCTCTCGCTTCAACACCGGCCATTAAGCCCTTGATCCACACTGGTACATTTTGAAGCGGTGTTCTCTCCTTTGAGTGCTTGATTACATCTTCTAGGTCTTTATCACGTCAGAACCGATCTCGTATATAACATTTGTGGCAGCAGAAATCTGCGGTCTTTTCTTTACTCTCAAAATTCTTCCCACAATAGTAATATACATGCTGGGCTTGAACGTATGGAATAAATAGAATAGCGATGTAATTAATCTAAAATTTACAAAGAAAACCTTGGCTGAACATTTTAATGTATCAAGGGCACTAAAAAGCATGCAGACGGAGGGTATTATCTCATTCATCAAAAGAACTATCCAAACATACAATTTAGAAAATCTTGAAGAGTTATTTTCCATATCAAAAACAGCATATAATCAATTTAATCAAATAGGCTGTTTCAACTTTACAAAAATCCAAAATTTTATCTGTTGATTATGAATGTAATATAACAAGTTTTTTTCGAAGATTGTATAATCAAGTTAGTCACCTAAAATAAAAGGTCATGTGAATTTCATGTTATATTGAAAGTACGC
>NZ_BAABDL010000130.1:0-2813 GCF_039539605.1 Amphibacillus indicireducens
GATTTGATGCGGTTTATTCAGGTTTTATGATTGGGCTATGAATAATCTAGGAGCAATCAACTCCTAGGTATTTTAATAGTTTCTACCTAGTATAGACAGCTTTATAAAATTTTAGACTAAACATTAAATAGCGAGGAAGCAAAGATTATATCTTGTTTATTAGTATCGTTATTAGTGTTAAATGGTATTATACCGGGTGTAAACGCATATGCAAGTACAGGTGAAATTAACTATGAGTATAACTTAGATTACTTAGAAGTATTGGAAGAAGAGATTTTAGAAGAATTCGAAGAAGAACTGGTTCAAGAATATGGCTTTGAAATACTTGAAGATATGGACGTAGATATTTCCATAAGTGAAGAAGAATTTATAGTCGAAATAGACTTTGAGGAAGAAGATTTTATAGCTAGTTTAGAAATAGCAATGAAATTGGAAACTGAAGATGTTACAGTTATTAGTGAGGTTATTGATAGCACTGGTGAGCTAATATTACAAGAGTTTGAGGTGTTTATTCACGATGCTGATGAAGATGTTTTTATCGCAACCTTGATTGATTTAGAAACTGGAGAAAGTTACGAAATCAATACAACAGAACTTCAAGCTTCTGTATTAGCGGCACCCATTGTTTTAATAATTACCAAGTTTGGAGTTAAAGCGGCTATTAAAATGCTTGGGAAAAAAGCAATTCAAGGTGTTATAACTGGGTACACTAAACATGGACTCGCACAAGCTATGGGTAGAAATGGCGGCAGAGGAGTAGCTACTTGGGCAATAAATAATGCAATTAAAAATCCAACTAAAATTGTATCGCAAGCTAATGGTGTATTGCGTTATGAAAATGTTGAGGCTGTTGTTGTTTTAAACAAATATGGAAAAGTAATTACAACTTGGGCAAAAACAAGTAGAGCTTGGAGGTGAATTTTTAATGAATAAAATACTATTGGTAGAAATATTATCTAAACGAGAGCCAGAACTAGTAAAATATTTCTCTAATAATTTAATAAATGAGATTGATGAGGACCTAGGTAATCATATCAGAAACATTTTAAATGATGAATTTTTAGAAACAGGAATGGATGACCCTGATGGAGTTATAATTAATAAAAGAGGTAAAGAAATCGAAGAACTAATTGATTATGTAGGAAATTTGTTTATGTAAACAAAGTCTGAGTGGTAATTCAAGAAATTGATGTGATGCTTTCATTGTTGCTTTTGTAGATACTGGTACGGGTGAAACATATCAGATAAACACAATGGAACTTGAAGCATCAGCAACACCTGTTATTTTTATTGTTGGAAAAGCTGCAATTACAGTGACAATAAAATATATTGCAAAAAAAGCTACTGCTAATTTTGTGAATAGTAATATTGCTGTTGGGAGTAGTAAAGTAGTTTTGTCTAAAGCAAAAATGCAACATATTTTACAAAGTCATCACCCTAGCTTTTGGACAGGTGCCAAAGGTAAAAGTATGTTTGATCCTAGTTTGATCGTGAACAATATAAAAAATATAGTTAATAGTGTTGTTAGACAGAATAGTTCAACTATTAGTAGGAATTTAGCTAAAGGAATTGGTTCGGATGTACGGGGGACAGTAAATGGAGTAAACTATTTTGTTAGAATAGGTAAAAATGGATACGTACAAAGTGCGTATCCTGTAAGATGAGGTGGCATAGATGGATAATAAACTAGAAATCAAAACGTATGTGTCAAATTTCATTCCTGAATTAGGATATTTAACTCATGAAGAAAAAGAGTATTTAATAATTCAGAGCGATCTAGCCGAAAAAGCTGCAGTGAAATTACTACAGTATGAGGGAAATTATTTGCCTGGTAAAATCGAGGTAATTTTTAAAGGGAAAGTTTTCTCGCCAAATCTCACTGTCACAGATGATCTACTTGATTTGTGGTATGATCTATCAATCGTGCTAAATGAACACGCATCAAGCGCCTGTTACAATATATCTTTATTAGATTATCCATATGAGTTAACAATTAATAAAGAAATAGATAGATATCAATTTGTTTTCAAAGAACAGAATACAGAGGCAATAAATAAATCTGATACTTTTACAAAAGAAGAGTTATTGGGAGCGATAGATTCAGGATTTAAAATATTTGTTAATTTTGTAAAAAGTGATACACTCAAATTTGGTGAAGAAACAATTATTGAAGAATTTTTGAAAAAATAAATATCCGAACTGTAGATAATCAGGTAAAAAAGTCAGCATGACACTTAAAGAGACAGCTGACTTTTTGCTCTTTTGCGTCCGGCATGGGTACAGAATTATCGGTGAAAGTCCGATACGGGAGCTGGTAGTGCCAACCGTTAACCAAAGATGCGTACTACAAATAGGCAAAATTTATCCAAGATAGGTGCCAACACAATGAAAGATAAATTTAAAATAGAAACGTTTATTTTATGGGAACCAATACTAGATTTTATGGATTTTGAAGAGAATCCTAATAAATATCTTGTCTCAATAAACTATCAAAAAGAAGAAGCGGAAAAAATATTAAGAAAACTTGCAAGCAAAGTAGAAACAGATGATTTGTTATACGTAGATGGGGTAGTGTTCATGGAGTATCAAGGACAAACAATTATTCCTTGTATTTATTGGGACGAAATAAGTGCTTTGTGGTCATATATTGTGAACTTAATTGAAGATTTCATTACAACTGGAGAAGGATTGTATTATTTTCCTGGCCAACCAATTGAAATGAAATTGTCACAAAAAGACATTGGACTTTTGTAAATAAGCGAGCCCATTTAATGCTTCTTGATAGGAGTCGGAAAAAAAGGCATCTAAATGAC
>NZ_BAABDL010000131.1:0-26248 GCF_039539605.1 Amphibacillus indicireducens
TACAGCTACTACTGCCTTCACTGTTCGGGACTTTCACCCTAGAGTCTGCACCCATGCTGGGCACACAACAAAAACGTCCCCCTGAATCAGGGGGACGCGTAAATTTAAAATCTTTTTGTAGAGCCCAAATAAAATTTTACTCATAGAGTTGATAAAAGTCAAGAGCTTGGTTGGTTAACTTTTAAAATAAAATTACTAACCAGGTTGAGAATTATCTCTCGTACTCATCATCGTCTTCGTCATCTAAGTCATCATCATCTTCGTCGTCATCGTCATACTCGTCATCAAAGTCATCTTCATCGATGAGATCATCGCTTAAAGTTATCGTGTCTTCATCGTCATCATCAACTGAATTTTTATAAGCAGCTTCAACGATGTCGAGTGGGACTTCGGTTAAGTCATCTTCGTCATGATCATCGATTGATGGTTCGTCGTCTTCTTTTTTGGTTGTTTTCTTTTTCTTTTTGCGTTTGACTGGTTGCGTTTCAGTTTGAATAATTTCATCAATTTGTTCAACTGAGTACCAGCTTTTCAGGCCCCATTCGCCTGCTCCTAGTGTTAAGAAGCGTCCGTCTAGATTGAGGTCTGTGTAAAATAGGGCTAGGTATGTTTGTCTTTCTGATTCTGAATAACCTTTTAAATCGGCGACTTGATCAAATATGTCTCTATAGTTCAGCGCTTTGTTTGTTTTTTCTAAAACGATCATGGCTAGTTCGATCATTGAGTATTCTTGTAAATTGTCACGGTTTGTATTGGCTATAGACACCGTTTTTTGCACTCCCTTTAATAAATTATTCGGTTCTTTTTTCATGTGTATTGTAGAGTCACATGAGTCCATCATTTGTACATTATATGAGTATGCTTTATAAATTGCAATATATCTAATTTAAATCTTTTTTTGCACAGGTCGTCATCTGAAGACACTTCGCTTTCCGCGGGGATGGCCTCAGCTAACTTTTGTAGCAAAGATCGCTACAAAAGTGGATCTTCGGCTCATCCTCGGAAATAAAGAGCAATTTCCTTCGTGCGATGTATCGCTGTCGGGGTTTTCCTTGTCCTATTCCCGCTGGAGTCTTCGTGTCTTCAGATGACTACGCCTAATTTATCTTCTCTTTATAAAATATATCTAAACATCCTATAAGTCATCTAATAAACGATTCAAAACTGGTCTCTCTTTTAAATAAAGTCTTGTTATTAGGTTATTTTTCGATGAATGTAATTAGGTTTGTGACTTTTTCTTTGGTTAGTGGGCCTGAGTTGTCGAAGACTAGGATGTTTTCTTCTGGGATGTCCCAGTTGATTTCTGGGACGAAGTTGACGCGTGTTTCGTATTGATCCCAATTTTCAAGTTTCCATGTGTCTCTATCTGTACCTCGTTGTTCGATGCGTTTGCGTTGTTGTTCGATATCTTGTAGTGTCACGACGACAACTTTGACATCAACTTCTACTTTTGTTTTGCCCGCTTCTTTGAGTAAGTTCTCTAAGTATTGTTTGTTTTTTAGTTCTGAAGTAAATGGTGAAATCATAAAGACATTTTGTCCAACTCGCAGGTTTTCAATACAAATATCTAGTGTTGTATCGTATTCTAAATCGCGTAGATTGTCTTTGTAAAATTGTGAATCTCGGTCATCTGGGTCTAATCCTTGTTGTTCAAGGAACTTTTCAACAAAACGACCTCCAACTGTATCGCGATCTAAAAATGCGTTTGGAATTTTAGCTGCGGCTTTTGCTGCCACAGTTGTCTTTCCTGTCCCCGCCACTCCTACAAAATAAACTAACTTTTGCATCCTTCTACACCTCGTTTTTTTACATTTTCTTATATGGTAACGTATCGACTAGAAAATTGCACGATAATTATTGATTAAGACTTATTCTTTAGATTTTTTACTGATTTTTATTAAGAAAACAGCGATTCTCTAATCAGTTGATTCAAGTGTTCGGTTTTTGTTTGATAATTTGATTGAGTCTTTTTGAGCTTAGGAGCATACCGATAGCTCATGTGATTTTTTCCAGTGAAAAACCGAGCTAGATTCGCTCGGTTTTATAATTACATTTGATCTGGTGCGTTGACACCAATTAATTTTAACGCATTGGCAATCGTAATTTTGACTGCTTGCATTAGCGCGAGTCGGGCTTTTGTTTTTTCTGGTTCGTCTGGGTCGAGGACTTTTTCTGCGTTATAGAAGCTGTGAAGCATTGATGCGAGATCGAATACGTATTGTGTCATCCGATGTGGCGCACGGTCTTTAGCAGCATCTGCAATCACCTGCGGGAAGTCACCCAATTGTTTTAATAGGTCTTCTGCTTTTTCGGTTAGTAAATGGTCAGCTAAATAATTGAGATCCGCTTCAAAGCCTTTTGCCTCTGCTTGTTTAAGGAGCGTGCAAATTCGGGCATGAGCATATTGCACGTAATAAACCGGGTTCTCGTTTGATTCTGATTTTGCCAAGTCCATATCAAAATCAAGGTGTGCATCGCTTGAGCGCATGACGAAGAAATAACGCATTGCGTCAATGCCGACCTCTTCCATCAATTCACGGAGGGTAACTGCTTTACCAGTCCGCTTACTCATCTTCACTTTTTCGCCATTTTCAAATAAGTTAACCATTTGAATGATCTCAACTTCAAGCGTCTCTTTTGAGTATCCAAGTGCTTGGATCGCTGCTTTCATTCTCGCGATATAGCCGTGGTGATCGGCACCCCAGAAGTTGATCAGTGTTTTAAAACCACGATCGAGCTTATTTTTGTGATAAGCAATATCTGGTGTTAAGTACGTATACGTACCATCATTTTTAATTAAGACACGATCTTTGTCGTCGCCAAAATCAGTCGTTCTAAACCAAGTTGCCCCACCGTCTTCGTAAGTGTGACCTTTTTGTTCGAGTAAGTGGAGTGCAGGTTTAATTTTATCCTCTTTGTAGAGCGATGTTTCTGAGAACCAGTTGTCAAAATTGACCCGGAAATCAGCAAGATCTTGCTTTAATTTTGCCAGTTCAAATTTCAAGCCGTATTCACGGAAAAAGGCTTGGCGCTCGACTGGATCTTTTTCGACAAAAGCATCTTGATGTGTTTCAACGAGTTCGGCAGCAATATCAAGAATATCCTTACCGTGATAGCCATCTTCAGGCATCGGGAAATCGTGTCCAAGTGCCTGCATGTAACGCGCCTCAATCGATAACGCGAGATTGTTAATTTGATTTCCCGCATCGTTAATGTAAAATTCACGCTCAACTTGATAGCCGGCCGCATCAAGTAAGTTCGCCGTCGTGTCTCCTACAGACGCACCACGTGCATGACCTAAGTGGAGATCACCAGTCGGGTTAGCTGACACGAATTCAATTTGAACTTTTTCACCAAGCCCTGTATTCGTGCGACCATATTGATCAGCTTCAGTTAAAATAACCGGAATTAAGCCTGTTAAATAGCTATTATCGATGAAAAAATTAATGAAGCCAGGTCCGGCAATATCGACTTTTGTAATCGATGCTTGCTTCTGATCGAGCTGTTCAACAAGTTGCTCTGCAATTTGGCGTGGTGCTTTTTTGGCAACACGAGCTAACTGCATGGCGATATTTGTTGCATAATCGCCGTGCGCCTTCTCTTTTGGCTTTTCTAAAATAATCGTTGGAATTTGTTCCTCTGTCGCAAGCTCAGCTTTAATAATCGCCGCTTTAATTTCGGCTTTAAGCTGGTCTTGCATCGTTTGTACAATTGTCATGATTTGTCCTCCTCGATCGTAAGTAAGAGCTTATGTGCTCGCTCCTCTTCCCCGTCCAGTTTTGTGCTATAGTCTAGAGCTAATTCAGCAGTCGTGTTCGTGCTTGTTAGCGGTTTGTAACGAAAATCTAACGTCTCCGTTTCCATGCGAATCGAACCAAACTGGTGTCGATAAATTGTTTCGGTAATTTGAGCCGGCCTGAATTGCTGATTCATCTCAACTGCACCTGAGCGCTTAATCGACACTTGATCCGATTTAATTGTGATCATTGTCGCGACATCCGATTGCTCGTCCGATTTTTCAGTGAAACGAATCACCGTCTGCCGGTCTGTCTCGAATAACTCGCCCTTCGCTTCAACAGTCGTCTGCTGTTTATCGTGTGCATCATCAATTTCAGTTTGTAAGCTTACTTTCACAAAAAGTTTTCCTCGTTGCATCATACCATCCTTAAAACTATCAGTATCCTTTAGTATAGAAATGTTTAGCGAGAAACTCAAGTAACTTCTGCAGAATACTGCACAAATTTTTTAGTTTTTTAGTTTACGTGCGAAAAAACCAGTTTGCGTGCGAACGCACAGTGGAAGCGTGCGAAATTTCCGATTTACGTGCGATCGCACAGTCGATGTGAGCGAACGCACGCAAAGTATCTACACTCAAAATTCTTCAACGTCCCTCCCCACCTCCAACCATTTACTGTTTCGATGTTTAATTTTTTCATAAAAAAGTGATACTGGATAACAGTTAAACATTGGGGGTGAGCGCGATGAGGAAAATTGCGGTGTGGTTGTTAGTTGTGATGGCGGTTGGGTTGGCGAGTTTGATGTTGGCGATTCAATTATTGGGGGAGCCTAAATTAAATGAGCAGCCGATTACGATTTTAGCGGCTGACGGCGAGGAACTTGGAACGGTGTATAGTGATGGTGAGCGGATTTGGCGATCACTTGAGCAGCTGAATCCGTTATTGGTTGAGGCGACGATTGCGATTGAAGATCAGAACTTTTATCATCATGGTGGGTTTGATCTGAAGCGGATTGGTGGTGCTGTCGTAAAAAATTTTAAGCAAAGAAACCTCGCTGAGGGTGCGAGTACGATTTCGCAACAATATGCGCGCAATCTTTATTTAACCCATGAGAAAACGTGGACGCGGAAAATTAAGGAGGCTTTTTATACGATTCGGCTTGAGCATTATTTTGATAAGGATCAGTTGCTTGAGGGCTATTTGAATACGATTTATTATGGTCATGGGATTTATGGTGTTGAAACGGCGAGCCAGTTTTTCTTCAACAAACCGACGACTGAGCTGACGCTTGCTGAGATCGCACTCCTTGTTGCGATTCCGAACCGGCCGAACGCGAATTCACCAATCAAACATTTTGAGACAGCAAAACAGCAGCAAGAAAAAATTCTTTCACTGTTGATGACGGATGGACTGATTACGGAAGCTGACGCCGAGCTTGCCAAACTTGAGTTACTTGAAATTGTTGGCGAATCGAGACAGGACCCGCAATTTGGGTACATCGCTCATTTGGCGATTCAGGAGGCGAGTGTCATCTTAGGTGAACCCGTTCCTGCTGGCTTTAAGCTCCACACAACGATTGAATCAGACCAGCAAGCAGCACTTAATCAAGCCGTTACCGATCATATTGGCGAGCTTCAAGTCGGTGCGATTATGTCCCATCCTGCAACTGGAGCGATTAAAGCACTGATCGGTGGTGTCAATTATCAGCTCAGCCCGTTTAATCGCGCGACTCAAGCGAAGCGGATGGTCGGTTCCACATTCAAACCGTTTATTTATTACACAGCGCTTGAAAACGGCTTTACCGCTGCAACACCACTGATGAGCGAGCCGACGACTTTTGCATTCAGCGACGACAGCTCCTATTCGCCGAGTAATTTTAACCATCTTTACGCCGATCATACCGTCACGCTCGCCCAAGCACTCGCGGTCAGCGACAATATTTATGCTGTCAAAACACATCTTTTCCTGACACCAGAAAAGGTGATCGATCGCACGCGTACCCTTGGGATTACGAGTGAACTCGCCAATGTTCCCGCCCTCGCGCTCGGTACTGCGTCAATCAGCGTCCGGGAAATGGTGACTGCATACAGCCATTTTGCCAATGGTGGTCACCAAGTTGAGCCTTTTTTGGTTGAAAAAATTCTCGATCCGAATGATGAGGTTGTCTATCAACGGGCGTTCGAACTGGGCGAGCAGATGTTGGATGAGCGGTTGACATTTATTTTAAATCAATTATTAACGGGGATGTTCGATCCGAATTTATCAGACTATCTTGCAGTTACCGGTGGGTCAATTAGTGGCGATTTGACTGGTGACTATGCGGGGAAAAGTGGTTCTACGAATACGGATCATTGGATGATTGGTTACAGCCCTGAACTAATTGTTGGTGTCTGGACGGGCTATGATGATAATCGGCCGATTGGTTCAAGTCAGGCGGCGAAGTTGATTTGGCGTGATGCGATTGAAGCTGGTCACAAAAAAAGTGGGAGCAATAGTTTCATCGCTCCTCCTGGTATTGTTGCCGCTTATGTCGATCCGCAAACGGGGCTTTTATCAGACCAAAACTGCCCTGTCAGTCGGCTCATGTTTTTTGTCAAAGGCACAGAACCGATCGGGTATTGTGATTTGCATTAACTTATAACGATTACGATTGTTCTATGAGAATTTAAATTAACTAACCGCTTCGTCAAAATACTTCGCTTACCGCGGGCTTGGCCTTAGCTAACTTGGTAAAGAAAATCACTTTACCAAGTGGATCTTCGGCTCACGCTACTCCCGCAGGTGTCTCAGTATTTTGACTACGCTGATATTTAACTTCAAACTGTACTGATCAACTAAACTAAGTATAATTCACAATTTCAATTGCTCAATAAATTGCCAGGCTTGGGTGAATTCTTCTTGTTTGTAGTTGGCTTTTGCTTTGACTTCTGTTACTTTTTGCTCGACTTCTTCTGGTGTTAGATCATCGAAATATAACATTGTTGCGATCAATTCTAAAAAACGGGCTGATTGATCGTTTAGTCGCTGCACGAGATCTCCGCAAACTGGTAAGTCATCTGGTGCTTGATCAAGAAATTGTCTGCCCTCGTCGTTAAGTATGTAGTGATACTGGATGTAACTTTCCTTCTTTTCTCTTCGCTCGGTTAAAAAACCGAGGTTGCATAGCTCTTCGATTCGTAAGGTGAGTTCTTCTGAGTACGGTCCATAAAAATGAAAGCCAAACTTTTCATTGAATGGTAGCCCGACTTTCTTTAAAATATAAATCATTTTTTGTAGTTTTTTTCGTCCGACGACTTCGTTGGCATCGGTGAAAAATCGAATTAAGCGTGCGTGGTTTAGTAGCATATTGTCACTCCTATTTCATACCTAATAATGCTTTTATTTGTTGTTTTTCTTGACTATCTGGTAATTTTTTAATTCGATCAGCTGGATAATAAAGCTTATGATCCGTTCGTCTTTTTCCTGAAATGGACTCGACGATTTCTGATGCTTCTGATAGCTCTTTTAACTCGCCATTTTCCATCTGCAAATAGATTGGCAAGCGCTCTTCCTCTTCACCTGGTCGGTAAAAATCGTACGGTAAATCCGATGATGAGTCGACCTCTAAATAATAATCCGGATTAATACCAACTTGTTTAAATAACTGTTTGAGTTGAAACAAATCACCCATACTTTCTTTGATGTGAAAGTTCGTATATTTAAATAATTTTCGGTTCACAAAACGGTAGCAAAGGTCAGACAAAATTGAATCTTTTTCGTCTACCCACGTTTGGAAATAATACATCATAATTGTTTCATCTAATTTAATATAATCTTCGAGTTTGATCTCACCAGTGAAAAATGAATAAAAGTGCGTTGGTTCTTTCTGGAACTGATAAGTGTCATTATGTAACTCCTTAACACGTTGGAGAATTTTTGACAAAAGCACTTCAGCACTTCGACTCACTGGGTGGAAATAGACTTGCCAGTACATTTGATAACGGCTCATAATATAGTCTTCAACGGCGTGCATACCGGATGATTTGATCACAATTTTGTCGTCGAGTGGGCGCATCACTCTTAGGATTCGGGCCATATCAAAGTGGCCGTAACTTACGCCAGTATAATAGGCATCGCGCTGTAGATAATCCATTCGGTCGGCATCAATCTGGCTTGAGATTAGGCTGACAATTAGTTTGTCATGGTATGTTTTGTTGATCACTTCGGCAACTTTTTTCGGAAAATCAGGGTTTACTTTTGTTAAAATTTGATTGACTTCTGTGTCGCCTAGGATAATTTGCTTGGTAAAATTCTCGTGATCGAGATCGAAAACTTTTTCAAAGCAATGGGAATACGGTCCGTGTCCTAGGTCGTGAAGCAGGGCCGCAGTTAGGCACAACAGACGTTGCTCGCTGTTCCATTGCAATCGGTCGGTGAAGTTTTCCAAAATCCGACGAATGATTTCATAAACGCCGAGTGAGTGGTTGAAGCGGCTATGTTCAGCGCCGTGGAACGTAATAAAGGTCGTGCCGAGCTGCTTAATTCGGCGTAGGCGTTGAAATTCTCTCGTGCCGATAAGATCCCAGATTACTTGGTCACGGACGTGGACATAGCTGTGGACAGGGTCTTTAAAAACTTTCTCTTCATCAAGTTGAGCGTTTTGATAGGCCATCTGGATTTCCTCCGTTGTTTAGCTAATTAGCTTCTGTGCTTTTTTCATTATATAATAGAATCGTGCAATCTTAAAGGGGAGATGACTGTGAACGTGGATAGATGGCAGGAGATTTTTTCAGAAAAAAAGGTGCGCTTTATTGATCAGCGTATCGGTGAGTTGAAGGTGTGGGAGTCGTTTGCGGTTGATGATGCGTTGGCGGAATCCATTCATCAGGGGGACTCGGCACCGGTTGTGCGTGTTTGGACACATCCGAGGTCTGTGGTGTTGGGCATTGCCGATTCGCGTTTGCCTTTTTTAATAGATGGGGCTCGTTGGTTGAAGACGCAAGGTTATCAGCCGGTGGTGCGTAATTCTGGTGGGCTTGCGGTTGCTTTGGACGAGGGTGTTTTGAATATTAGTTTGTTGATCAATGATCAGGGATCGATTGGGATCCATGAGGGTTATGAAAAAATGGTTCGGTTTATGAAGGCGTTGTTGGCTGATTGGACGGATCAGGTTGAAGCTTTTGAAGTTGTTGGTTCATACTGCCCGGGAGATTATGATTTGAGTATTGGCGGGAAAAAGTTTGCGGGGATTTCGCAACGCCGGATTCGGAATGGGATTGCGATTCAGATTTACTTGTCGGTGACGGCGGATCATCAGGCACGGGCGCGGTTGGTGCGTGAGTTTTATCGGATCGGAATTCAGGGGGAAGAAACGCGATTTGATTATCCCGAGGTTGACCCTAATGTGATGGAAGCGCTGGAAACAATTTTGGGCGTGACGATTACTGTTGATGAAGTTGTGGAGAAGTTGCAGGGGTTATTAGATAGTGCTGGATTGGCGGTTGAGCAGGATCAGCTGACTGCGAGTGAGCTAAAGATCTTTGATAAACGCCGTGGTTTGATGCTCGATCGGAACCAGCGGGCATTAGGAGATTTGTTTAATCAATAAGGAATCGACGCGATCACGTCGATTTTTCATTTTGGTCGGTTGATCATTGATGATTAGTAGCTATTCGTAACCTCTATCATGATCATTCGATGAGACAGGGTACGATTAGCACCTATTCGTTACCTCTATGATGATAATTCAACGAGACAGGGTACGATTAGCACCTATTCGTTACCTCTTGGACGATCATTCGACTAAGTCAGGGTATGATTAGTGGCTATTCGTTACCCCTATGATGATAATTCGACGTGACTGGGTACGATTAGCACCCAATCCACTTACCACAACAGAATCAACAATAAAAAACGCCGATGAGCTTCAATCTTAAACCCATCGGCGTTTTAATTTTTTTATAATGCTTGTGCTGCTGTAATAATCGCGAGTTTGTAGACATCGCCTGTATCGCAACCGCGTGATAGATCGTTAACCGGTTTGTTCAGACCTTGTAGGATTGGTCCAACTGCGTCAAAGTTACCCATCCGTTGGGCGATTTTGTAACCGATATTTCCGGCTTCGAGTCCTGGGAAAACAAAGACGTTTGCGTCCCCTTGGATATCTGCGCCTGGCGCCTTTTTCTCAGCGACGCTTGGGACAAACGCTGAATCAAACTGGAATTCGCCGTCTAGCGTTAATTCTGGCTTCATTTCTTTGGCGATTTTTACCGCTTCAGCGACTTTATCTGTTTCTTCAGATTTGGCTGAGCCTTTTGTTGAAAAACTTAACATCGCGACACGTGGATCAATGTCGAATAGACCTGCGGTTTCAGCAGATGCGATTGCAATTTCTGCTAAGTCCTGTGCATTTGGTGAAATATTAATCGCACAGTCGCCAAAAACATATTTCTCTTCTTGGCGTACCATGATGAAAATACCAGATGTCTTTTTAATGCCCGGTTTTGTCTTAATGATTTGTAGTGCTGGGCGAACAGTGTCAGCCGTTGAGTGTGCTGCCCCACTTACAAGTCCGTCTGCTTTATCCATGTAAACAAGCATTGTACCGAAGTAGTTTTCGTCTAGTAACATTTTGCGTGCTTGTTCTTCTGTCGCTTTTCCTTTACGGCGTTCTACAAAGCTTGCGACCATTGCATCAAATTCAGGATAATCTGCTGGATTTAATACGTCAACATTGTCAAAATTTAAGTTCAATTCAGCAGCCTTCTGTTTCACTTCATCAGGATTTCCCACTAATACAGGTTCAACTAAACCTTCACCAGATAATTGTGCTGCTGCACGTAAAATCCTTTCATCATAACCTTCAGGAAAAACTATTCTCTTGGTGTTTCCAGTTAGTCTATCTTTTAATGTATCAAATAAATTACTCATGCAAAACCCTCCAAAAAATCATTCTGTTATAATCATACGACTTTTTCTGTTTAATGAAAAGAGATAACCCTCAACTTTTTAAAAAGATTCAATTTTTGATCATATTTTGTACAAATTCAATTCTTAATAATAATCTTCCCGATTCTTTTGTTAACAAACATATTTTTAATCCGCGCAACATAAGTATGGTTATAGAATCGCGTTTTAGAAATGGGGTGAACCAATGGCCGTTGTCGCTCATACAGAAAAAGATATTGATCTATTAGCAAGGTTACTCCGCGCTGAGGCTGAGGGTGAAGGGAATCTGGGCATGTTGATGGTTGGCAATGTTGGGATCAATCGAGTGATTGAAAGTTGTCTCGATTTTGCACATGTTCGTTCAATCCAAGATATGGTTTTTCAAAGTCCTGGAGGGTTTGAAGCAACACAAAAAGGCTACTTTTACCAACGTGCTCGTGAGAATGAAAGAAATCTTGCACGCCGTGTCATTCGTGGCGAGCGATTCCATCCAGCGGAAAGATCATTATGGTTTTTTATGCCTGCTGGTTCCTGCCCTGCACAATGGTATGGCCAGTGGAATTCAGGTCGCTTTAAATCACATTGTTTTTACTCACCACTAGCAAGTGAGTGTCCGCGTTTATAATTTTTATTAAAGGAGTGTTAATTAAATGAATGAAGAGAATGATCAACGTCAACAAATCCCAATGCCAGGGATGTATCAAATGCCGATGATGCCACCGCAAGGGTTCCCACCGCCGATGCAACCAATGCCTCAGTTTCCAATGCAACCCGGCTTCCCTCCGTTTCCACAACAGCCAGCTGGGCCGCCACAAGATGAAGATATGTTGCCATTAGAACAGTCATATGTTGAAAATATTTTACGTTTAAATCGAGGGCGAGTCGCAACGATTTATATGACATTTGAGAATAATGAACGTTGGAATGCGAAGATTTTCAAAGGGGTGATCGAAGCGGCTGGGCGTGATCACATTATCATTAGTGATCCTGAAACCGAGAAGCGCTATTTACTGTTAACCATTTACTTAGACTATATTACGTTTGATGAGCGGATTGCCTACGATTATCCGACTCCTTTGTAAAAAATTTACGACCTCTAAATGGCGAGTACCACCAGCTATGAGGTCGTTTTTTATTTCCCGGTTAAAAATCGAGCAATGATTTTGAATCAGATTGCCCATATTTATTTGCTGTGTTTTGATTTGGTGTTTGGTAATTTGAACCGATCATTTTGAGCATTTCTTGTTCGCTAATTGAGGTTTGGCTTGATGGTGTTACTGTTTGCTTTGGCATTTCTTCATCTAAAATCAGATCAGCCAAAAGCTTAATTGCTCGTGCATGTTGTTTGATTTTATCTTGGTCAGTTGTGTGTTTTGCTTGGTCAATTTCAGCCGCCATTTTTGAGACGACTTGTTCAAGACTAATCATTGATATCTCCTCCATAAAGTCGGTTTATTTTTATTTAAAAATAAGTATTTATTCCTTGATTTATTTGTACGACAGGTCGTCATGTCTTCAGATGACTTTGCATAATCCCAATTTCCTGTCAAAATAAATGCATCCACATAAATCATAATGACTTAGTTAAGTATGGCACTTTTTAAACTACAATGATAGAAAATACGAGTGTTATTAAGTACTATTATAACTCAATTAGTTCAGTGTTGGTTGAAATATAACTTTTTTGATGATTGAACGCGCAATCACACTTTTTAACCAAACCGATCTCAATATAACTGAGATTAGCGAATGATTGGACTTTCCAAATCCATTTTATTTTAGCCATGTCTTTAAACAAATCACTGGCATCATCCCATCACTCTACTTAAAACAACGTTACCGACAATGATTTGTAAAAAATTCACCAAAAAAATTCGTGATAGATATAACAAATAGAGCTAATCGTACCCTGTCTTGCTGGAAAATCGCCAGAGAGGTAACGATTAGCGATTAATCGTGCCTGTCTCGCCGGAAAAATCGTTAGAGGAGTAACGAATAGTGCTTAATCGTGCCCTGTCTCGCCGAAAAATCGTCAGAGAGGTAACGAATAAGCACTAATCATCAGAGATCCCCTCAAAATCGTAACGATATCTAACGAATAGGAGTTAATCGTCAGAGATCAACCTCTGAATCAACCCGATCTCTAAAGAATAGGGGCTAATCGTCAGAAATCAACCTCTGAATCAACCTGATCTCTAACGAATAGGAGCTAATCGTCAGAAATCAACCTCTGAATCAACCCGATCTCTAACGAATAGGAGCTAATCGTCAGAAATCAACCTCTGAATCAACCCGATCTCTAACGAATAGGAGCTAATCGTCAGAAATCAACCTCTGAATCAACCCGATCTCTAAAGAATAGGAGCTTATCATCAGGTATCTCACTTAAAATGCCCTTGATATACAATGAAAAGCGACAAATTGTTAGACATTACTCATAAAGGTCATTAGACACCTGATAAGCACAAAGTTATCCAAAAATAACTAACTTTACAATTTACTATACAAATAAAAAAGTTTGGAAAACTTTTTTTATTTAGCTGAGGCTGAGGCCGATCCCGCGGAACCCATCCGCCTAGAGTGGAGATCACCGTGCAAGCTCGATTACATTTTTTCATATTTTAACTTATTGATTCATCATAAATTTCTCTCAATTTTTAGCCTATTTTGGCGATTGTGTGCTATGATAAAGCTAAATTATGTTGGAAGGGTTTGAGTCATTTGTCAGAGAGAAAATCATTTCGTTTTTTACTTTATGCTGTGCTTATTTTTACCGTTATTTACTTGATTAGCCTCACCGCCTTTATCTTTAAACCAATTGGCTTACTGCTCGCAGCGATTGCTGTTCCGATCGTTGGTGCTGGTTTGCTGTTTTACATAACGAACCCGTTAGTCAACTTGCTTGAGCGCTATAAAGTTAAACGGGTTTTCGGAATTGTGATTGTCTTTCTACTCATGATTGCAGTCGGTTTTTTCAGTGTTTATTTTGTCATCCCACCGATTCAAGACCAGTTTATGCGGTTAGTTGACACCTTCCCTCAAATTGCCGCTTGGTTTGAGGAGTTATGGGTTTTTTGGCAAAATCGCCAAGATTATATTCCCGAATCACTTGTTGATTCGATTCAAAATGTGATTAATAATTTAGATACCTATGCTGAACAAATTGTTGGCTCGTTATTCTCTTTTATTGGCTCGTTTGTTAGCTTTATCTTCGCTTTAGTGATGATTCCATTCTTCTTATTTTTTATGTTAAAGGATGGTCCGAAGTTTATTCCATTTGTAACAAGCTTTTTAAGCAAGCCAAAAGCAAAAAGTTTAACAACGCTATTAACGAATATCAACGATGTTCTTGCATCATTTATTCAGGGGCAATTGTTAGTCAGTTTATGTGTCGGAGTTATGCTATTAATTGGTTATTGGATCACCGGCTTAAATTATGCGTTAATGTTTGCCGTTTTCGGTCTCTTTATGAACTTGATTCCATTTATCGGTCCTTGGCTTTCAGCGATTCCTGCTGTTATTGTTGGTTTCTTCCAAGATCCAATGGTTGGTGTTTGGACGGCAATTGTGATGATTATTGCCCAACAAGTTGAAAGTAGTCTAATTTCGCCAAATATCATGGGTAAAGTGTTAAAATTACATCCATTAACGGTCATTACCGTTATTTTAGCCGCTGGCGCAATTGGTGGATTTTTAGGGATTCTCTTTGCTGTACCTGCTTATGCTGTCGCAAAAACAATTACGACACATTTTTATCATATTTATACAGACAATCACCGGCCTGCTGGTGAACGTAATCTCTTCTAAATTGACTCACTCGAGTCCGCCATCATCATGGTATGCTGATGCTTAATTATCAACGTACCATCATTTTGGGGAGAATTTTTTAAAGAAAGGTGGTTTAAATGAGTTTAATTCAATCACAACAGATTTTACAGGATTATTTTGGTTTTGCTGATTTTAGGACGGGGCAAAGGGAGTTGCTCATGCGTGTGTTTGAGGGGAAAAATGCGCTTGGGATTATGCCTACGGGTGGTGGTAAGTCGTTATGTTATCAGATTCCGGGGATTTTGTTGGATGGGACTGCGATTGTGATTTCGCCGCTGATTTCGTTGATGAAGGATCAGGTTGATAGTTTGCATACGTTGGGTGTTAAGGCGACGTATATTAATAGTAGTTTGACGAGTGATGAGTATGGTGAAAGGATGCAGTTATTGCGTCAGGGGTATTATGATTTGATTTATGTTGCGCCTGAGCGGTTTGATAATCCTTTCTTTATGGATGTGATCGATCGGCTCCAAATTTCGTTCATTGCTTTTGATGAGGCTCACTGTATTTCGCAGTGGGGGCATGATTTTAGGCCGAGTTATCGTTCGATCATTGACACAATTGATCAGCTTGAGGGGATTCCATTTCGGATCGCATTAACCGCGACGGCGACTGAAGAAGTCATTCAAGATATTCAGAGTTTACTACAGATTGATGATGATTCCGTTGTTAATACGGGCTTCTACCGTGAAAACCTCCACTTCCACGTTGTTAAAGGTCAAGGTAAACAGGACTTTCTGGACAGTTATCTTCCAAATCATAAACAAGAATCGGGGATTATTTATGCGCCGACGCGTAAGCTTGTTGAGTCGATTCATGCTCAGCTGATTAAGCGTGGCTTTAGAGCTGCCTATTATCATGCGGGCCTGGCTGAGGATGTTCGCAGAAAGCAACAGAATCGGTTCATTAATGATCAAGTTGAAATTATGGTCGCGACGAATGCGTTTGGGATGGGGATTGATAAGTCGAACGTTCGGTATGTGATCCATTATAGTTTGCCGATGAACATTGAGGCTTACTATCAAGAAGCGGGTCGGGCTGGGCGTGATGGTGAAGTGAGTGATTGTATTTTATTATTTTCTGGTCAAGATAGTCATTTGCAAACATTTTTTATTGATCAATCGGAGCTCGATGATGAGAAAAAAGCGCTTGAGTATAAAAAGCTCCGGGCGATGATCAATTATTGCCATACCGACAATTGTTTACCGTGTTATATTCTTGATTATTTTGGTGAAAAAAATCCTTACAATGATTGCGGTCATTGTACGAATTGTACCGATCAGAGTGAAAAAGTTGATCGCACCCGTGATGCACAGATGGTCTTATCTTGCGTGATGCGTATGGATCAGCGCTTTGGGGCGACGTTAACTGCCAAGGTGCTTAAAGGATCGGCTGATAAAAAAGTGAAGCAGTTCGGTCTTGATCAGCTATCGACGTACGGGCTGATGAAGCAACGGACTGAAAAACAGATTACTGAATTTATTCATTTTCTCGTTGCTGAAGATTATTTATCAACAGGCGATCATCGTTTTCCAATTTTGAAATTGACACAAAAAGCAGCCAATGTTTTGAAAGGCCACGAGCAAGTTTGGATGCGACAAACTGAAGTCCAACAAACAGTAGAAGCTGATTTCGATCAAAAACTTTTCGAACAGTTCCGTCAGCTCCGAAAAGAAATTGCTACCGAGGAAAACGTTCCGCCTTACGTTGTCTTTTCAGATGCTACGCTAAAAGATCTATGCCGCTTCTTGCCCGAAAACAAAGAAGAAATGCTTGCAATTAAAGGAATTGGCTTGAAAAAATTCGGTTCCTATGGTGAGGCATTTTTAGAAATTATTCAGCTGAAAACAAGTGATCAACCGAGCCACCTGATTAGTTATCAATTGTATGATTCCGGTCAGCCGATTGAATTGATCGCTAACAGACGCCAGCTGAAAGAGGATACGGTCGCATCACATTTATTTAAAGCTTATCAAGAAGGACGCACTCTCAACTGGGACGATTTTTTTGATGATGAAATTGAGGAAACAGTCCTAGAAGCATATGAGTGGCTCGACGAACCACAGTTGAAGCAAATCAAAGACGCCGTTTCTGACCATATCGATTACACGATGATCAGGGCAGTTCTAGTTAAAAACGAGTTATGGGAATCATAATTTTCAAAGTAAAAAGTCATTCGTGATTAAATCACGAATGACTTTTTTTGTGCCTAATTCTCTCTTTTTCAACTGATTTCCCTTTAATATCCACCAATAGTATGTAATTTTACAGTAAACTACATCTTTTTTACATATGTCAGATAACCTAGAGTTGAGTTAATAATTAGTAAAAAGGAGGTTATCGACATGACTGGTTGGTTAATCGATGGTTATTAAAATTAATTTCGTCAATTAAACACTTTTTGGATTTTTCTTGATAGCACATTTTTCTATTTTCCAATAAACATTTTGATTATGGAAAATAAAATATGTGCTTTTTTTTGCTGATTTAACAAAAAAACAGCTTATAATTTTATTATCTCACCTTTTATAAAAATTATTTGATATACTGTAAATATTCAGTAAAATAGTTTTTACTTTTTTAAAAAAGCTTAAATAAAGCTGCTACCACATGAAACTACCAAAGTTATTAGGAGCGGAAACATGACACTCGGTAAAACAATCAAGCGCATTCGAAAAATGAAAAATATTAAGTTGAAGAATATTTGTGGTAATGTCATTGAGATGGGTAATTATTGGCGTTTTGAACAAGGTCAAATATCAGTTTCAGCTGATACTTTTTATCAAATTATTAATAATTTAAATATTACCTTTGAGGAATTTGAGTTCTATCATAATGATTTTAAGATCAATACATTAGATCGACTAGGAAAGAAAATGATTCAGGCTTTTCAATCCATGAATGAGGATCTATTAAAAGAGATTTCCGAAAAATCAAAACTTGAATATAATAAAACTCAACAGATTAAATATAAGCATCTTCATTATCTGTCAAATATCTATATCGATTTAATAAATAATCAATCTATTGACCCTAAATCGATCAGTGAAATAAAAGAGTATTTAACAAATTGTGAACAGTGGGGGTACTATGAAGTTTCTCTATTTAACAATATTCTTTTTTGTTTCGGAGACTTAGACACTATTTTAATTTTATACAAGCGTATGAACCAATCATACCTAAGGGCAAAATCACTTCATAAAACGCCCAATGCTGAGATCATGCTTGCTACTAATCTAATCACTCTATGTTTAGAGAAAAAATCATATAGTAAAGCTCAAGAAATTAATCAATTTATACAAGAAAAGAAAATTGGCGAACGTTCGATGTTTGCTAGAACCTTATTATTGTGGTGTGATGGAATAATAAATAAAATTGTTTTTAACAATGAAGATGGATTAAAAAAAATTCAGACAAGCCTACAGATAATGGATACATTGAATATGGAATCTAATCTGAAGATGTTTAACAGGTGGACAAAAGAACTGTTTGAAAAAAATAATTTAAGCAATAATTCATTATTTTAACCCCACTCCTTACAATAAAAAAAACAGTTCCAAAGCCGGTCACCCCACGCTTCAGAACTGTTTTAAATTTTTTATAAAATAATTAATTAAATATCAAACGCCCATGCGCCTTTGCGGAAGACAGCTTCTGTTGAGCCATCAGGTAAAATCCCGTCAATGTCCAACTCGGCTGAACCGATCATAAAGTCAACGTGTGTTAAGCTGTCGTTCACGCCGTGCTGATCGAGCTCTTCTTCAGACATGTCTGAGCCACCTGCTAAATTCGTCGGATAAGCTTTTCCTAACGCAACGTGGCATGATGCATTTTCATCATACAATGTATTATAGAAAATTAAGCCAGACTGTGAAATTGGTGATGCGTCTGGAACGAGCGCTAACTCACCTAGACGTTTGGCACCTTCATCCGTTTCAAGTAAATTTTTCAGCGTATCATAACCTTGCTCCGCTTCAAAATCAACAACTTGTCCATCTTTAAACGTTAAGCTGAAATGATCAATCGTATTCCCATTATAAACAAGTGGTTTTGTATTGCTGACTACACCGTTCACCTCATATTTATGCGGGACTGTAAAGACTTCCTCTGTCGGCATGTTCGGGTTGAAATGCAGACCATCTGTCGTATAAGCGCCGCCACCTTTCCAAATATGCCCTTTTGGCAAGCCAAACGTAATATCTGTACCTGGTGCTTTGAAAATTAAGGCCTGATACTTTTTCTCGTTTAAAATTGCGTGGGCATTTTTCAGTGTTTGATTATGCTCGTCCCATGCTTTGATCGGGTCTTCTTGATCGACACGAACGATTTTGAAAATTTGTTCCCAAAGCTTTTCTTTCGCTTCTTCCGCTTCTAAACCTGGGAAGATTTTTTGTGACCAATCGCCTGTTGGGATTGAAATAATTGACCACGCAATTCGATCGTTCATCGTATATTGTCTAAATTCCTTCATTGCCTCAGCACTTGCTTTCGAAGCTGCCGCAACCTTCTTCGCGTCAACATCTTTCAGTAAATCTGGATTTGTTGAACGAATTGATAATAACGCCCCACCATCTTTGGCAAAGTCTAAGTACTTATCAACTTGCCACGGACGGACATCCGTCAACACTGCTTCCGATTCATTTTGATACTTCAGTAATGAAATCTCATCATCTTGCCAGTTAATTAAGACACTTTTTGCCCCTAGTTCATACGCTTTACGGACGACGATTCGAGTAAACTCAATCCCCTCAATCGATGAATTGACCATCAACGCTTGACCTTTTTGCAAGTTAACACCCGTTCTCAAGGCCAGCTCAGCATACTTTTCTTGTAATTTTACATCTGCCATTTGTAAACCCTCCAATTTTTAATCTCATTCTATTATACATCACTTATTTCGGTTTATGAAATATCTTATTCCTGCTCAATTGCTTCGACAATCAACGACAACTCTTCCCAACGCTCCATCTTTACCTCAAGCTCATCCTCCAATTCAAGCTGACGATCATAATGCTTATGCACCGCATCAGCATCCGCCCCAGCTTCAATTACCGCCTCTTTCTCAACCTCAATCGCTTCCTCCAACGCCTCAATCTCATCCTCAATCGTCGCCCACTCCTTCTGCTCCTGATAAGACAAACGCCGTTTCTTCGGACGCGATGGGACAGGCTTCGACTTTTCCTCGGCAGGCTCACTTTTTGGTTCCGTTTGTTTTGCTAAAAACTCACTATAGTTGCCGTAAAAAGGTTCGATTGTTCCCGACTCCTTAAAGACGAGTAGTTGTTCCACTACACGATCGAGGAAATAACGATCGTGGGAAACGGTAATTACGACACCGGGGAAGCTATCCAAATAGTCTTCAAGAATCGCTAACGTATGTGTATCTAAATCGTTGGTCGGCTCATCAAGTAGTAAAACATTCGGCTCTTCCATCAATACTTTTAATAAATAAAGTCGACGCTTTTCCCCACCTGAAAGTCGGCGAATATATGTCCACTGTTGCGAACGCGGGAATAAAAAGCGTTCGAGCATTTGCTCTGCCGTGATCGTTTCATTTTTTTCGGTATGAATAACTTCCGCAGTTTCTCTAATGTACTCGATGATTTTCAGGTTTTCGTCCATGTCGCTATGATCTTGTTGGTAATAGCCAAATTTAACGGTTGGACCTGTTTCAATTTCTCCTTGATCAGGAGTGATTCGTTCGGCAATCAGGTTCAGTAACGTCGATTTACCGGTACCATTCGCACCGACAATCCCGATTCGGTCACCAGGTTTGATTAAAAATGAGAAATCAGTGATTAATTTGTTCGCATCGTAGCTTTTTGAAATGTTGTGCAATTCGAGCACTTTTTTTCCTAATCGTGTTGAACCAACACCGAATTCGAGCTCCGATTGATCTGTCGCGAACGTTTTTGTTTGCATCTCACCAATCCGCTCAATTCTAGCTTTTTGTTTAGTCGAGCGAGCACGTGCCCCTCGTTTGAGCCAGGCCATTTCACTTCTCAACACATTGGCGTGCTTCTGTTCATCTTGCTTTGCTAATTCGAGTCGTTCTGCTTTTTTTGTTAAGTATGTTTCATAATTTCCAGTATATTGATAGAGCTGACCGAGATCAAGCTCATAAATTTTCGTTGTCACCCGATTGAGAAAATACCGATCGTGCGTCACGAGCATAACCGCCCCTTGATAAGTCGGTAAAAATTTCTCCAACCACTCAATTGACTCGTGATCTAGGTGGTTCGTCGGCTCATCAAGAATCAGCAGATGTGCTGGCTGGACGAGCGCTTTTGCTAAGGCGACTCGTTTCTGTTGTCCTCCAGATAAAGTGTTGATTTTTTGATCAAATTGATCAATTCCCAATTTCGTCAAAATTGTTTTTGCCGTCGTCGCAGCATCCCACGCGTCCTGTTGATCCATTTTTGTTTGCATCTTTGTAAACGCTACTTGTGCATCTGGATCGGTTGGATTTTTACCTAAGTTGAACAACGCTTGTTCATACTCACGAAGAATCGTCATCACTTCTGATTCACCAGCAAAAATCTCAGCCAACACTGTTCGGTCATGGTTCAGATTTGGCTCTTGTGATAAATAGGCAATCTTAAAATCACGCGCATGGTTGAGTGCCCCATGATCACGATCCTCTATTCCGGCAATCACCTTTAACAGCGTCGACTTCCCCGTCCCATTCACACCAACAATTCCAATGCGATCGCGATTTTGGATTGAAAAAGATAGTTGATTAAATAACGTTTTTTCTCCATACGTCTTAGTTAAGTTTTCAATTGCTAAAATCTCCATCTAACGATCCCCCGCTTCTCTTGCTAGTATAATACAGACACGTTATTCGAACAAATTTTATAATTAATCATTTGATTGAGGAAATTGCAGACAAGTTAGAGAAAATACAGACGAATTCGATGAATGTGCACATCTTAACTGAAATATGCACAAGTTCGGTGATTTATGCACATCTTAGCTGAAATGTGCACAAGTTCGGTGATTTATGCACATCTTAGCTGAAATATGCACAAGTTCGGTGATTTGTGCACATCTTGGCTGAAATATGCACAAATTCGGTGATTTATGCACATCTTAACTGAAATATGCACAAGTTCAATGATTTGTGCACAACTTAGTTGAAATGTGCACTTGTTCCTCTCTCAAGCTAAAACAGATGAAGCAAACTTAGTTGCTCCATCTGTTGTGGTGAGTTTTTTATAAAATTGGTGAAATCAATCGGGCGATTGATTCTTTGATTTTTATCCAGAGCGATCTTTGTTGGTATGCTTCTAATGTGAGTAGATCAGATTTTGACATATCCTCTTCAAAGTGTGCAAGCAGGCGTTGAGTGACTTCTTCGCTGTAGAGAAAGGCGTTGACCTCAAAGTTCAATCGGAAGCTTCGGACGTCGATGTTTGCGGTTCCGACTGAGGCGATTTTTCCATCGACCATAATTGTTTTGGCGTGGAGGAAGCCATTTTGATAAATATAAACTTTTGCGCCAGCTTCGAGCATGTTGCCAATATAGGAATATGTCGCCCAGTAAACGAATGGGTGGTCTGGTTTATTCGGGATCATAATTCGGACATCGATGCCGGATAGGGCAGCGATTTTTACGGCGTCGGCAAGACTTTCGTCTGGGATAAAGTATGGTGTCTGAATGTAAACATAGTCTTCCGCTTCCATCAACAATTTGATGTAACCATATTTGATTTGCTCCCAGTCTGAGTCCGGGCCACTTGAAACAATTTGCATTCCGACGTTTCCTTGTGGTTCTGCTCGATAATAGGCTGAATCATAGAGGATCAGTTGGTGCTTCGATGCTTGATTCCAGTCTAAAATAAAGCGAGTTTGGATGCTACGGACGGATTCCCCGACGATCCGTAAATGTGTGTCGCGCCAGTATCCGTACTTCTTAACTTTTCCGAGATACTCATCGCCGACATTAAATCCACCGATATAGCCAATTTTCCCATCAATCACAACGACTTTACGATGATTTCGGTAGTTAATCTTAAAATTGACTTTTGGAATTAATGACGGGAAAAATGCCTCAACGATGACACCCGCTTTTTTCAATTCCCAAATAAATTGTTGACTCAATTTTCGTGAGCCAAAATCATCATACAAAAAGCGAACGGATACGCCTTCCTTGGCTTTCAGCTTTAGAACATCGGCAATTTTTCGGCCTAAGTTATCATCTCGATAGATGTAATATTGAATATGAATGTGGTCCTCTGCCGCAACTAAATCCTTGATCAGCTGATCAAACTTTGCCTGTCCATCATTAAAAATCTCGACGTCATTTTCTTGAGTCAAGATTGCATCGTTGTTGCGTAGATGTAAGTAAAATAAATCGATATTATCTTGGTAAAGCTCCCGGATTGGAAAACTTCCTTCATCAAGTAATTGCAGTTGATTTTCGACTGCTTTTTTGACGCCTAATTTACTTTTGTTATCCCAAATAAACAGCTTTTTTCGACTCAGTTTTCGGCCAAAAACTAAATAGAGGAAAAAACCAAAAATCGGTACAAACGTAATGACAAGAATCCAAGCCCAAGTCGAGGTTGGATTTCTGTGTTCAAGAAACACCAACACAATGACTAAGAGAAAGTTAAAAATAAAAATAAGTTCAGTAATCCCCAATGTATTTCTCCTCCCATCACTATTCATACATAATATACCACACCACTCAATAAATGTTCACTATTTTCATTTGTTTTAAAGAAAAAAACGCTTTTGATCGCCGTAAGGACGTAAATCAAAAGCGAATCACCCAATTGAGTGGGTGAATTTTTGACTAATCAATTGATAGGTCTCTTTTTTTAATCACTTGTTTCTTGGCTTTTACTTTAAGTAAGCCTTGCTGAAAATCTGCTTGTAATGTTGATGGGATAATCGTGCCTGGAAGGTTGATGATGCTTTCGCGAGCGCGATGGAATTGTTTTGATTGGTAGTAATCTCTTTGGTCGTCTTTTATTTCTTGGTGTTTGTCTTCTGTGACGCGGACGATTAGTCGGTTGTCTCTAATTAAGAGTTGGATTCGGTCTTTGCTGATGCCGGGTAATTGATATGTGACAATCCATTCCTGATCGGTGTTTTTAACATAAGTGGGAATTTGTCTGTTTTGAAAAAATTGGTCGATCGATGCAAGCAAACTGTCATCGGGATAGCGCTGAAATAGGCTATCCATTTTTTTGACCCAGTCGCGGGCGATTTTCATAAAGTCCTGATCATGTTCGGTCATTTTCCTCACACTCCTATCTTCAATTAATTTATGCATTGGGTTAAATAAATGTTAATTTGTCTAAATAGTTTAAATTTTTTAAAAAATCACTTGACGGATGAGAAAATCTACTCTATAATCCTTAATAATATGTATAGCGCTTATCAAGAGTGGCTGAGGGAATAGGCCCTGTGAAGCCCGGCAACCTACGTGAAAGAAAGGTGCTAAATCCTACAGATTATTAATCTGGCAGATAAGACGAGGCTAAGACACCGCAAACCTCTTCTTACCTAAGGAGAGGTTTTTTTGGTAGATAAGAAAGTATAACAACTTTCTTACTACATAAGTGCAACTAAAGCATTCGCCTAAAGGCTTGGCGAATGCCAAGTTTTCTAATAAATAAAGTTATACATACACAATTAGAGGAGGAGATTCAAAATGACAAAAAGTAATTTTCGCTCGACTGGTGTAGAAACGCAATTAATTCATGGGGGACAACAGGTTGATCCGACAACTCAATCGCGTGCTGTACCGATCTACCAAACTACTTCTTACGTGTTTCGTGATACGGAGCATGCGCAAAATTTGTTCGCTTTAGCTGAGCCGGGTAATATTTATTCGCGGATTATGAACCCGACGCTTGATGCATTTGAGCAGCGTGTGGCGCTTTTAGAAGATGGTGTTGGTGCAGTGGCTACTGCTTCAGGAATGTCAGCAATTACGTTAGCGATTTTTAATATTGCCGGTACAGGCGATGAAATCATTACCGATAGTAATCTTTATGGTGGAACTTATAATTTATTTAAGCAAACTTTACCTAAGTATGGCATCAATGTTGTGTTTGTTGATGGAACAGATCCAGAGAACTTCAGAGCTGCGATCACGGATAAGACGAAAGCGATTTTTGCTGAGACGATTACGAACCCTTCTTTACATGTATTTGATATTGAGGCAGTTGCTGATATCGCACATGAAAATGGCATTCCATTACTAATTGATAATACATTTGCTTCACCTTATGGCGCTAAACCAATTAAATGGGGTGCAGATGTCGTGATTCACTCTGCAACAAAATGGATTGGTGGTCATGGTACGTCAATTGGTGGAATTGTTGTTGATGCTGGTCGTTTCGATTGGACTAACGGACGGTTCCCTGGTTTCACTGAACCAGATGAGTCATACCACGGTGTTCGATTTGGTACAGATGTAGGTCCAGCTGCTTTTGCTTTGAAATTACGCGTTCAATTATTGCGTGATATCGGTCCAGCTCTAAGTCCACAAAATGCCTTTTATTTCTTACAAGGACTTGAGACACTTAATTTAAGAGTGAAGCGACATTCAGAAAATACTGAAAAGGTTGCTCAATATTTAGTTAACCATCCAGAAGTTGAGTGGGTCAATTATCCAGGTCTAGAGTCACATCCTTCTCATGAGTTAGCGAAAAAATATTTAATTGATACGTATGGTTCAATTATTACCTTTGGTGTGAAAGGTGGTCGTGAAGTTGGTCGAAAAGTGATTGATAACATTGAATTGTTCTCTCACGTTGCCAACGTTGGCGATGCAAAATCATTAATCATTCATCCAGCTTCAACAACACACCAACAGCTTGACGCGGAAGGATTAAAAGCGAGTGGTGTATCTGAATCACTCATTCGTTTATCTGTTGGTTTGGAGAGCTTTGATGATATTGTTGCTGACTTGGATCAAGCAATCGCAAAAGCAACTGATACAGAACCAACAATCAAGCCAACACTTGATGATGCTGTTCGTTGGGTGCTTGACTCACCGTTTGCTCGTGAAGATGGTGGCATTCGTCCGAAGAATATTGTCGTTGCGGGCGATCAGTCAAAACATAATTGCTTGAAAAAACTCGCTAACTTAGGCTTTAAATTTACTGATTTAGCGGCTAATGACCAACCGATTGATTTATTGTTTGTGTCTGATCCGAGTGTAATTGATCAGTTACCAGCTGACGCAAAGCTCGTTTGGTTTAGAACAAAAGATGACTATAGCGCATTGAAGGCACAAGCAGAAGAAAATAATCAATTTTACGTTGAAGATCAATGCCTATTCGGCGCAGCCAAACAAGTCCGCGCCAACCCTAAGCATGATTAATTATAAGTAAAGAAGCACTTTAACTACCGCAGCTGAAATATACTCCCTTTCCGCGGGCACGGCCTCAGCTAACTAATTAAAGCAAAAATCGCTTTAATTAGTGGATCTTCGGACTCGTGCTGGGACTGCGGTTACTCGTCCCACCGAAGCCATTTGTTCCCGCAGGAGTGTCGCATATTTCATCTGCTAGATGGTAAGAGTTCAATAATAATGAACTCTTACCTTTTTTATTTTGATTATAATGCTCGTCGTTATTCCCTGATCCAGAGTGAAAATCATCGGGGTATTACATACATAATCTAGTCATTTAAGAAGATCCGTTTTATTTTCTGAGAGAACGGGAATAAATATGATAATACAACCTAGATTATTCATAGCCCAATCATAAAACCTGAATAAACCGCATCAAATC
>NZ_BAABDL010000132.1:0-3498 GCF_039539605.1 Amphibacillus indicireducens
TACAGCTACTACTGCCTTCACTGTTCGGGACTTTCACCCTAGAGTCTGCACCCATGCTGGGCACACAACAAAAGAAATCCAGTCTAACTGAATTCCTTTTGTATTTTAGCCGTTTGTTGTTCAAACACTTCATTCTGTTGAATCTTAAGATGTGGAATTAGTTTCCATCTCCATTAATAATTCTATCAAATTTTTTAAAAAACTTTAAGCTAGTCATCATTAATCCTTTCACCAATAACAATGATCCGGTAGTTTTTTGAATCAAAGGTTGGACATGTCAATAAAGTTACCAAGTCTCTGTCTTTTTGTGCCTCTAAATACTCTGTTTCAGTTACTTTTATCTTTTGATTATCTATGACGCTGTATTCTAATTGATCATCTCTCATATTAATTTTAAATATGTCTCCAATTTCCAATTTATGAACATTCGTGAACAGTTCCTTTGAAGCTATTCCTGAATGACCCGCTAAAATACTATGTGTACTGGGTCCACCAATTGATTCATGCATATTTTCAATTAGCCCAATACCATTAGATAAAATTTCATTTGATGCACCATAATATATTGGTAAATGAAGATTAATTTTTGGGATTTCAATTGTCGCAAATATGGAATCATCTATTTCTGAGTCTTTCTCAAGGAAGGCTTTTTCATATCCTTCATTAAAACTCGCAACCACCTCATTTAAATGTGCTTGATAATATTTCTTGGATACCATCGGATAAAGAACTAGACTGAGGCCAATTAGAAAAATAATTAACATAAGTATCTTTTTATATCCCATTGCCTTTTTCCTCTCGTTTCTTCAAGACTTTTAACGTGATCCCTAGTGTTGTCCCTATTATTAGAACACCTATTAAGATTGAGCCGATTAATATCCTTCTATTGCCATCCTTAGCTTTAAGTATATCACCAGATTGGTAGTCAATCGCTTCTGCATCTGGTTCAAATGGGATGCGCGTCCCCCGCACTAACAGACGATGGGTATTTATCATATAAGGTTCACAAGTAATCAGCGTAACATAATCCTCATCTGGTAATATTGCTAACTCTTCTAACTCATGTGGAAGCACAATTTTAATTTGATCAACTTGATAAGCCAAAGTATTGTCTAGTGTATGAATAAAAAATTGATCCCCAATCTCAACCTCACCTAAATTGCGAAAAAGCTTAGATGTAGGTAGCCCTCGATGACCGGTAAGTGAGGCATGCGTACCTTTCCCACCTATCGGCAACGATGACCGTGGCAAGTGACCGATACCTTGTGACAAAACGGAGTCACTAACTCCGCTATATATTGGCAACTCCACATCAATAACAGGGATGTCAATATACCCCATTGCTTGACCGACATTTATAATCGTCGCATATTCAGATATCTTGCGCTCATTTTCATTATCTTTAGAGAATGGATCATTCATAGCAGTAACTTGCTCAGTTAAAGTACGATTATGTGCCTCAGCTTCTTCTCTCATCTTTCCTAACTCATCTTCATCTATTTCCTTGATATTATCTTGATAGTCTTCGATCACTGTATAATGAACAATACTATTAAGATAGTTTGAAATGATCGGGAACAAGAAGATTCCTAAACCAAATAGGAAACATAAAATAATGATAATATTTTTTTTCATGTCAGTACATCCTTGCTAAAATAATATAAGTGAATAAGGAATAGGTCGTTAAACCTATTCCTTATTTAAATTGAATAACTTATTTTGCCTCTTGTCTTTTTCTGATTAAATTAAAGCCAGCAAAGCCCATTAACACTAAGCCTGATACCGTAAACATTAATGTACCCATACCACCTGTCTGTGGAATCAAACCTTCTGGCATATTTTCAATTAGAAACTCATGTGATAAATTAACACCATCATCAATTACAAATTCAATTGGATTAGCTAAGAGATTATATCCAGCCGGTGCTGCAGTTTCTACTAATCTGTAATCTCCAGAGACTAAGCGATCCCAAGTTAATACACCCGTTTGATCGGTTGTTTGACTTGAACCAACAGCATCTACCCATTCTCCATTTTCATCCAGACGTTGTAGTTTAAAAGTTGCTCCTTCTAATAAGAGATCATTATCATTCTTCGCAACTTTTGTAATTGTTATCGTTCCTTCTTCTGGCGTAGTAATAGTTGGGTCGGATTCTTTATCGCCCTCATCACCTTTATTATTATCCCAGTCAACAACTGCCGTGTTTTCAATTGGTCCCTCACCTAATGCACTTTCATCAACTACTGCAGAGAATTCAACATACAGTGTATCTCCTGCAGTTAACTTAGCAATTCCAGCCTCTGTTAAAGAAACCTCTAATGTATCATTATTTGCCTCAGTTGCTTCAACTAATGTGTAGTCATTACCCGCTACCAAAAGAGTATCCGAATCATTAATATAAACCGTTGTTGAACCAGCTGTATAATTTAAACGTGTATCAATTTGGTCCGACAAAGCAAACTTAACATATTCATCTATATCAGTCGGAGCAATTGCAGAGAGACGGAAATCAACCGTTTCCCCAACAAGAGTTGTGGTTTCTTCTCCCCACTCAATTTCATTTAGATCTCTTTGTTCTTTGAAAACATCGGGTTCTTTATAGTTTTGGAAATTTGCTAGAACAACAGTTTCCGGTTGTTCATCACCGATTATTTCCTCAATTTCAAATGGGATCTTTGTATTGTTTAATAAATATCCGTTTACTGTTTCTACCTCTTCAAAATAATAAGATCCAGTAGCTAGTCCCGCCACTCTAACATAACCATCAAAGCCCGAGACATAGTCAACATCATCTACTCTCGTTCCATCCTCATAAAACAAGTGGAACGTAACTCCTGCTAATGCATTTTCTTCTGCACCTTCACCAAGCTTAAGAAATTCAACGCCACCTTCAACAGGTGTATTCTTAGGATAAACATGTACGTCATACAATAATTTAGTACCGTTTTCAACTGTTAATGGAACGTCAATATAATAAGTAACCGGATCTGTTAAATGTCCTGGTGCAGAGATTTCCTTTAATGTATATCGACCAAGATCTAAATCATCAAAGTTTGCTACACCATTTGAGTCTGTAGTTCTCTGAATAGGTGTAGCTGGTGTTACTAATTCCACCCACTCTTCCTGATTATTTGTCCCTTGTACAAGCTCATGTGTTTGTTGGATTTCATATACTGTTCCAGGCAATGGTGTTGAATTTACGGGAATATCAACATCCTTGTCTAACTCAATACCTGTACCATCTATCTTATCTGATTCGTCCCCCTCAAAACTATATTTATGAACTGTAATTGACCCTCTCTCCGCAAAATCAACCGGTGGGTCTTGTAAAGCAAAAGCAGAAGTCGCAAAATTAACCAACAATAGTAACACAATCAGGAAACTACTAAAAAACCTTTTTTTCATTTTTATACCCCTTTATAATTTTTCGTATTGTCTAAAGTTTTATAGTAAAAACCTTCGTTTTTATTGATATATAGCCTTTTAACACAAAAAAA
>NZ_BAABDL010000133.1:0-9221 GCF_039539605.1 Amphibacillus indicireducens
CTTAAGCTACAGCTACTACTGTCTTCACTGTTCGGGACTTTCACCCTATAGTCTGAACCCATGCTGGGCACACAATACTAAAAACCCGAACATTTTCCGTTCGGGTTTTTAATATTAACTTCTTTATTAAATTTAACCTTTTGTTGCTCCTGACGCCAGACCACCGATTAAATACTTCTGTAAGAATAAATAAACAGTAGCAATTGGCACAGCAATTAAAATTGCACCTGCAGCAAATCGAGTGAAATTATTAGCGAATTGGTCATTAACAAAGTTAAATAAACCGAGTGCTAACGTAAAGTTTTCAGGACTTCTGAGTACAATACGTGGTGTGATAAAGTCCATAAATGGACCCATAAAATTGAATAATGCAACAACAGCTAAAATTGGTTTGGCAAGTGGTAATAGAATTTGGAAAAATATTCTAAAGTGACCTGCACCATCCATTTTCGCTGATTCATCTAATTCCTGTGGTAATGTATCGAAATAGCCTTTCACTAAGAAAGAGTTCATCGGGATACCCCCACCGATATAAATAATAATTAAACCGAGCAAGCTATCTAATAACCCAATTGTATTCAGTAAAATATACAGTGCAACCATCGCCATTAAAACTGGGAACATTTGTAACAACAAAAATGCATAAAGCCCGTATGTTCTGCCTTTAAAACGATAACGCGAGAATGCATATGCAGTAAAACATGTAATCAATGTTCCGATTAAAGATGCTGATGCAGCAACTGTTAATGTATTTCGATACCAGAGTAAATAATTACTTCTCGGGTTTGTGAATAACCATTCATAATGGACAAACGACCAGTTTTCAGGAATGATTGATGCTCCGAATAAACTAGAGCTTGGATTTAAAGACATACCAAAAGTCCAAGCTAATGGATAAATAATGATTACAGCCATTACCGCAATAACCAAATACATCAGTGTTAATTCAATTGTATTTTTCGTTTTTCTACTCATTGTTCTTTTCGTTTCTTTAGACATTAGTATTGGCCCTCCTCTGTAAAGGATTTAGAGCGACGGAATTGGAAAAACGCAAATGTCGCCACCATAATTCCTAAAATAATCGATATAGCGGCAGCCATACTATATTGAAAATTTGTAAATGTTAAATTGAAGATCCATGATATTAGAATATCGGTCCCACCTGCTGATTGACCTCGAACTGGTGGCCCACCATTATTAAATAGATAAATAATATTAAAGTTGTTAAAATTACCTGTAAACTGTGTAATTAACAATGGACCCGTCGCAAACATTAAATGTGGAAAAGTTATATGGCGAAACTTTTGCCAACGAGATGCCCCATCCATATCGGCAGCTTCATACCAATCGCTCGATACCCCTTGTAGAACACCCGTAAATAATGCATAAATAAATGGAAAGCCTAGCCACGTTTGAATCATAATTAAAGCGACTTTCGTCCAAGTTGCATTCGTTAACCATGGAATCGTGACACCGAATAACGGTTGAATGATATCAGCATTAATTGCCCCAAAGTTATCATTAAATAATGCAGAGAAAATAATGATAGTAACGAAGGCTGGCACTGCCCAAGGTAATATCAATAGCGTTCGAATTAACTTTTTAAACTTCAATCGTTTATCATTCGTCATAACTGCTAAGAACATCGCAACAACTATCGAAAGTGTTGTGGCTGCAAATGTCCAAATTAGTGTCCACGACAGAACATTTACAAATGTTGATCGCCATTCACCAATTGTGAATAAATTGATGAAATTGGAAAACCCAACCCATTCGAGTAAGTGTCTCGGTGGTGCATTATACAAATTATAGTTCGTAAACGCGAGAAAACCCATAAACAGCAGTGGGAATAAAACAACAAATATAAGTAATAGTAAACCAGGACTTACTAAAAGATACGGGAATCCTGCATCCCATGCATTTTTGAAACCTTCAATTACACCTGTAACTTTCCAACCTCTTTTAATCTTTAATGCATCACGGCGTGCATCTTGTAAATTTAACACGTAGAAAACGATGAAAAATGTTAAAAAGATTAAACTAATAATACCTTGACTTAAAAACACACGTGAATCATGTTCTCTCTCTATTTCACCTAGTGTAATCAAGCCTTGAAGACTTGTTGTCATAAAATCATGCATAACAATCACAAAAGCGGCAAATAAAACGAAGATTACTGCACCTTTGATATAACGTTTGTTATAAACCTGTCCAAGTCCGGGGATAAGTGAGAGTATCAAAGCTAGTGTAGGATTATGATTTGATTCTGAATTAGCCGAACTCTCATGATTGTTTTCTATCTTACGACTTTCTTTTGTAGCCATTTGCCTTTCCCTCCTAATAAAAAGTTGGGATTGAGAGGTTAAACGCTCTCAATCCCGCCTCTTTTTAAAACTTATTGTCCCATTATAGCAATTTCACTTTTAATAATTTCAACTGCCTCATCTAGAACTTCTTGTGGATCGTCACCTTGAGAAATGAACGTTAACGCGTCACCAATTGGTTCCCAAACTTGTGACATTTCAGGAATGTTTGGCATTGGCTCTGCATATTGCGTCTGCTCAAAGATTGCATCCATCAATGGATCTTCAATATTAACAGCTGTATGTGCAGGTAACTCACCAGCAGTTTCAAAGTAGATTGTTGAGCTTGCTTCGTTTGTAATGAACAACGCTAATTCAGTTGCCCAGTACTGGTTGTCACTATAGAAGTTAACTAACCAACCTTTATTACCAGAGAATGAGCTTAATCTTTCGCCATTCTCTTCTGGAAGTGGAGCGATTTTCACTTTATCACCAAGTGCATTTACATAATCAGGAATTGCCCATGGACCATTAACAACCATTGCAGCTTTACCTTCCATGAATAAACCGTTTAGAATATCTCCATCAATACCATGTGGTATTAATCCTTCTTCAAACCATGCTTGAATTGTTTTTGCACCTTCTACTGAACCAGCGTTATTCAATCCGATATCTGAAGCGTCATAGACACCGTTAGCATCTTGTGCGAATGTATAACCACCTGGTCCTGTTAGGAACGGATATACGAAATAGAAGTTAAGTGCTTCCATTAAGAAACCATATTGACCGTCTCCTGTTAAGTCACGTGCAATTTCCATTAACTTGTCCATTGTTTGTGGAGCTTCTGGAACTAAATCAGTGTTGTAGAACAATGCATATGTCTCAACAACAGCTGGAATTCCGTATTGGATTCCGTCATAGCTAAATGCAGTTACTGCATCTTGGTTATACTCAGCTAAGCGAGCTGCTTGATCATCAGTTAACTCCAATTCAGCTGCTAAACCTTGTAAGTGTACATCTCCCAAACGGTCATGTGGTTGGAAGAATAAATCTGGACCTTGACCAGATGGTCCATCTAAGCTCATTCCATCTAGTTGTTCTAACATACTATATGGTGTAATGTTTACATCAATACCATACTCTGCTTCGAAATTTGCAACGATTTGCTCATATGCATCAAGTTGTGCTTCTTCATCGTTAACCCACATTGTTAATGATTCAGGTTTTTCAGGAACATCTGCATCTTCAGTATCCTCTGCATCATCTGTTGCATCATCTTCTACTTCTTCAGTGTCTGGATCAGCTGGAGCTTCAGTTTCTTCTGTTGAATCCCCTCCACACGCAACTAAAAACATAGACATAACCAACAACAATACTGCTGTTAACCAAAATGATTTACTTTTACCCATTTGTCTTCCCCCTCTAATTTAATAGAATAATAATATTAATTCAACCACTTAGCTATTACTCTTCGTTCTAGATTTAAATCGATCAAATCTGTTTTCCTCAAGTCACTTCTCACCTTTATTAAAAAAGTTCCTCTAGGATAACTGTAGTTAACCAACTTAGACCTGCACGTTAAGTAACTGCGGTTGATTGGATTAACTGATTAAGCGATGTCTAAAATCTCGATTTAGGAAACCGCTTGCACCAATTAACAACTTCATTATACTACTGTTCATATAAAAAATACAACCCTTTTTTGAAAAAAGTTTTATTTTCTTTGAAAACGCTTAATTAATTGATAAATTAATCATTTAATTGATTGGCAATTTCTTTTAGCGATTCAACCTCATCAACTAACTCTCCTTGTCTGACTGTTTGGGCTTCGACAATTTGAGCAACAGAATGACTCTTTTCTTGCAATACGTTTGCGCCATCAGCAAGTTCTGTAACAGACTCAACAACATTTTCAATCGCTTGATTAATTTCTAAAATCGATTCATCAATTTCATTGTGGGCTTGAGTGACCTGCGTATTATCTGTCGAAATTTGCTTAAATAATGTTGCAGATTCAACAGTGCTTTCTAATGTAGCTAAGCTCTCTGCCTCAAATAAATCAAAATCCGTCACGACATCGCTAACTTCTGAATTTAACTTTTCAAGTACTTGTTTGATTTGGTCAGAAAATTCATTTGTTCCTTGTGATAATTTTCTAATTTCAGTCGCTACAACTGCAAAACTTCGCCCTTCTTTACCTGCTTTAGCTGCTTCAATTGAAGCATTGATCGCTAATAAGTTCGTTTGATCTGCAATTTCATCAATCCCTTGAACAAATGAAGTAATGTGTTCGAGTTGTTCTTTCATCTGATCAACACGAGCCGATGTCGACGATGTTTTACTATTTAAATTATTTGCTGTTTTTTCTAATTGATCCATTAAATTTAAACCATGATTTGAAACATTTTCTAATTCCCGCAATTGTAAACTAACTTTGCTAATTGATGACTGAATTTCTTCTGCACTTGAAGACAATTCTTCTGTTGTCGCTGATATTGTCCCAGTGAAATCTGTTTGGCGTTCCATCTCTGCTGAAAATTCAGCCATCATCATTTCGATCTCACTCATCCCTTTTAATTGATCGGATGATTTTTCTGATGTCGTTGTTACTACATTTAACACGTCTTGACTAATCTGCTGATTTCGATTAATAATCGAGCTTAATCGTTTACCCATTTCTGCTAAGCGACGATCAATTTCAGCAAATTCATCTTTTCTTTTTGTTGACTGTTGATAATTTAAATCACCATTATGATACGCTTTAATTCGTTTCATCACTAAGTTCACACCACTATTTAAATTGCGAGCGAATAAAATTAATATTAGTAGTGGTACAACGATCAGAACCGCAATTGCAATTGTAATGATCGTATCAGAACGTGTTAACGTCTGTTGTAATTGATCAGAGACTTGATCTCTTCGTTCTGCCAGTTGATTTTGAATTCGTTCGTTGACTAGATTAATCACATCTTCATTCCTAGTGATCACGAGCACAACTCGGCTAGCGATTCGATCAGCTTCATCACCTAAATAGATTGATGTAAAGTTTTCTTCATATATCTCTTGATATGAGATAATCGCTTCCGATAAATTGTTAAAATAATGATCTAATGATTCATCACCATCTATCTGTGCTTGTAATTCAGTAAAAATTGATTCCGCTGCTATTAAATGATTAGCTGCATCTTCCGTTAAGGACTGATTGTACCCAGATGTGGCTAGTTGATAATAAATAATACTTGTTTGGTTCAAATGATTGACTAGTTCTGAAAAATCTTGTTGCATAGAGGCCGTCACTTCTAAGTTTTCACTTTGAGTACTTACATTCGAGCTATTATAATAAATAAGTCCGGCTGTTACGATACATGTAATCACAATAATTGCGATTAAGCCATACAAGCGTCGAATTAATATTCGTTGTGAGCCCGCTTTCATTTTCTTTTTGTCAATTTTTTTCTTAGCCAACTTCCCACGACCTTTCTAAAGCTAATGTTATCTTTATCAGTGCAAAAACGACAAACTTTAGCGCAATTGATTTCGCTTACCGACAGTTTAACACGGATAGTTCTTTTTATCCACACTATTCGCTAAATTATTTCTTAAACAAGAAGACGCCTCAAAAAAAGCGCGTGTTCCTTCTATAATAAAAGGCACACGCGCTTTGGTTTACTATTCTGTTAATGCTCTTGTCGAGTTGCGATATTTAATTTCAAATGGAACGATGACACGTTTTACTGGCTCATCTTTTGCTTTTAAACGTTCAATCAATGACTTTGCACTCTGAATACCTAGACTATAAATATTAATATCAACTGTCGTTAGTGATGGCCGAGTAATTTCAGATAAATATAAATTGTTGAAACTCGTAATCGAAACATCTTCTGGACACTCGATTCCAAGTTCTTCAAGCATATTAATTACACCAAGACTCATCATATCATCAGCAACAAGGATTGCAGTTGGTGGCTCACTAAATGAAAATAACTTTTCAACTGCTTTTCGACCACTTGAACGTAAAAACTCATCGTGAATAATAAATTTCTCATTAATCGGAATATTTGCAGCTGACAAAGCCTGCTTGTAGCCATCTAATCGATCCGTTGTCACGACAAGGTCTGTCGTTCCACCTAAGTATGCGATCCGTCGATGTCCTAATTCAATCAGATGTTCAGTCATTTTCTTACTAGCCTGGATGTTGTCATTATCAACATAAGTAATCTGACTTTCCTTTTTATATGGCTTACCAACTAATACAAACGGGAATTTTTCTTTAACTAAAAAATTCATGATTGGATCATTTCTTCGTGAGTATAACAAAATGATTCCATCAACACGATTGCCATATACCATACGCTTTACTTCTTCAAATGATTGAGTATCATCACCACCTGTTGAAACGTACAATGAATAGCCTGTTTCAAGTGCCATACTTCCAATCCCACGTAACACTTCCGGGAAGAATGGGTTTTGTAGTGACGTTTCAGCGGATGAAGGCATAATCACACCGATTGCCTGTGTTGAACGAATGGCCAAGTTTCTTGCATTCACATTAGGATGATAACCTAACTCTTCCATCGCTTTTCTGACTCGTTTTTTAGTTGCATCACTAATTCTCGGGTTATCTGAAATAACTCGAGATACCGTCGATGGTGCAACATTTGCTTTTTTTGCAACATCTTTAATTGTAACAGCCATAACACTTTCATCCTCTTTCACTTATAATCTATTTCGTTCTTTGATAAGACCGCTAATAAAAACAATATCATCACTTAACCATTTAAACAAGGATCTTGTGCAATATTTTTGCGCTATCATGCAAACGATTGATACTTTCTCAACTAATAACTAACATAAGTATACACGATCAGTGGCTTTTTAAAAACTTAATTCGCTATTTTTCATCGATTAAATTGACGATTTTTGTTTAATCATTTATAGTTGAGTCGAGTATTCACGAAATCGAGTTTTCAAGGGTCAACTCGACCTTTTTGTGCAACCGATTTACCAAATAACATAATGGAGGGGTAAAAATGATTAAAGAAGCGATCTACCATAAACCAATTAATCAGTATTTGTACAATTACGACAATGAAACCGTTCACATTTTATTACAAGCTAAAGCAGATGACCTGAAGTCTGTTTCGTTAGTCCATGGTGATCCATACGACTTCACCGGTAAAGACTGGAACTATCAGCTAAAACCAATGCAAAAGTCTGGTTCCACTGACATGTTGGATTATTGGAAGGTTGAGATCAAACCTGAACATCGCCGCTTACGCTATGCTTTTCGCTGTGAGTCGATTAATGGTGAAGTGAGTTATTTCACTGAGCGTGGTCACTATGATGAACCACCTAAATTGATTGGCTATTATTTCTGTTTACCATATTTACATGCTGTTGATACATTTGATGCGCCTGAATGGGTTAAAGATACGGTTTGGTATCAAATATTCCCTGAACGATTTGCCAATGGCGATCCATCATTAAACCCTGAAGGAACTTTAGCTTGGGGTAAACATGAACCAACACCGACTAACTACTTTGGTGGTGATTTTCAAGGGATCATTGATCACTTAGACTATTTAGTTGATCTCGGGATTAACGGGATCTATTTTACACCAATATTTACAGCAGGCTCGAATCATAAATACGATACGATTGATTACTTTGAAATCGATCCACAATTTGGTGATAAGGATAAATTAAAAGAACTTGTTGCTGCTTGTCATGAGCGTGGGATTCGTGTCATGCTTGATGCAGTCTTTAATCATAGTGGATTTTATTTTGAACCGTTTCAAGATGTACTTGCCAACGGTGAAAAATCAAAATATAAAGATTGGTTCCACATTCACGATTTCCCTGTAAAACCTGGCGAGCGCCCAAATTATGATGCATTTGGTTTTGTTGCAAATATGCCAAAACTGAATACTGCACATCCAGAAGTAAAAGATTATTTATTAAAAGTTGCTCGCTATTGGGTTGAAGAATTTGATATCGATGGTTGGCGACTTGATGTTGCCAATGAAGTCGACCATGCTTTTTGGAGAGCTTTTCGCGAAGAAGTCCGCAAAATCAAACCTGATGTCTACATTTTAGGTGAGATCTGGCATGATTCGATGAGGTGGTTACAAGGTGATCAATTTGATGCGGTGATGAATTATCCATTTACTGATAGTGTGATTGACTACCTCGGTAACCAAAAAATTAACGTGAAAGAATTCAAAAATCGTCTAACTGAAATTTTGCATATGTACCCTGAAAATGTCCAAATGTATCTATTTAATTTATTAGATAGTCATGATACAGCTCGAATTCTGACTTTAGCTAACCAAAGTAAAGATCGTGTTCGATTAATGTATTTATTCTTGTTGACGTTTATTGGTTCACCATGTATTTATTATGGTGATGAAATTGGTATGGACGGTGGAGAGGATCCTGGCTGTCGTGCATGTATGGAGTGGGATCAGGCAAAACAAGATTTAGAATTACATCAATTTGTGCAAAACCTAATCCAATTACGCAAAGATGTTCCTGCGTTTGGTGGAAATGGCCGTTTCCAAATCCTCCATGCTGATGAAAAATCGAATGGTTTTGTTTATCGAAAACAACACTTAGATAAAGAATTGATTTTTGTGATCAATAACAATGAGACTGAACAAATTATATCTGTCCCGGAATTAGCGAATGTTCAGGTAAAACAATTATTTGCAGATCAATCAACAGCGTTAAATGAGCAAGGTCAAGTAACTTTATCCCGCTACGGATTTCAGTGTTTCCAAATTATTTAGTTGATTTTCCAAATTCTTATTGACGGCAGATTCGTTTGACTATATAATTAGAGCGCAAATAACCTGAGTTTTGCAGTTAAAACAAAGAAAAAACAGCCATGACCCCATATACATGAAGGGTTATGGCTGT